>JAJNBK010000181.1 GCA_021155845.1 Nitrososphaeraceae archaeon | reverse complement strand
CATGATGAAGCCTTACCGACATTACGCTCATCATTATAATAATAATAATAATAATAATAATAAATCGCCCCTCTACAGGTTGTTTAAAAGTTATCTATCCTCTTTGGCAGGCAGCCATGTACAACTTCCTTGTTCAATACGATGTCCCTGATCAATATAGTGTTACGCATGCTGCCAGTATTAGTAGGAGATAGGTATGCATACTTTTACGATAGGACATGATGCTCTTAGCGCGTACAGAGCTTGATTTTTTGCTCAATTTGAGCGCAATCTAACCTGCCTTTCAGTCAAACATGAATAATAAAAAACCATAACGCGCTTTGAGCCTTGAGCAGCTTTATGCTTTGTTATTATGATTCTTATCCTGGTTTCTATTATCTAGGTATTTCCTAAACACGTCTGTGAGGCTCTTAATGCTTTCCTTCGTACCATGAACCTCGCGAGTTAAACTCTCAATGTTATCATTCATTAACCTTAACTCATCACTTACATCCTGCGTGGACTGAGCTATTTCTGTTAGAAGACGTTGTTGTCGCCATCACTACTATTATTATCATTATTGTCGTCATTGGATTGATTGTATTCGTCATTGTGCTTGGTCATTTCTATTTATTTATTCGCCAATACTCTTTGATATAATTGTGTGCCTCGATCTTTTAGATTTCAAGAAAAAAGTCTTTCACAGCGGCTATCGAGTTATCAAGCTAGTATAATCTGTATTCATATTCTATAGCAGTCCTTTCGTTTGCCTACCAACAACGATCTTGATACACTTTGCAATACAAAGGCTTCTAATCTTTCTGTCGCCTGCGGTCGTAGCTGCCGTCGTTATCGTCCCTTTTTGCCTCCTTTTTATCTACACGGGGCGTAGCTTAATCTTTTGGTTGATCAAGCATTAATCTGAATCAAACTCAAAGTGTGGATTGATTATTCTTTTTGCTATTTCCAGTTAACTCTTCGCTTATCTTCCAAAGTCTAGCTGCTGTATCGTGGTCATCAGCAAGTTCTGAAGGGCGGACTGGCTTTCTATTTACAAAATATTTTCCGCTTATCTCAGCTACCTTCGACGACGAAGCTAAGTATAATGCAGTATCTGCACCTTTTTTTGGGCTAACCAAGAATGGGTTTATGATTGCCCAAATTACTCTATAATACCAAGGATTGCTCTCTATAAGGTTTGTTCTAACTCCTCCAGGATGGAAACAGTTTGATGTAACGCCACTTCCCCTTGACCTTCTTGCCAATTCCTTTGTAAACAATATATTCGCTAATTTTGATTGCCTATATGCTTCTACACCATTGTAACGCCCTCTTTCAAATTGCAAATCATCGAAATTAATGTATGCTCCTCTATGAGCCACTGAACTTGTAGTTATGATTCTAGAGGGGTTACTTGCCTTTATTCTTTCAAAAAGAAGGTTGGTTAAGAGAAATGGTGCTAAGTGGTTTACAGCAAACGTGTATTCAATATTATCAACAGTAGTGAGGCGCCTAGAAAGAAATACACCTGCATTATTGACAAGAATATCAAGACTTTCATAATTCTCTAAAAATTTGTTGGCAAGTTGGTGTATAGATGCCTGTGAAGACAAGTCGGCTAAAAGATAAGAGACTCGATTTTTATTGGTACTAACTGAAACATTTCTCCAAATTTCTTTTAGTACTGCTTCGCATTTGGCCTTATCACGCCCAACCAAGATAACATTTGCTTTCATCTTGGCAAGACCAAATGCAATTTCTTTTCCTATGCCCGATGTGCCTCCAGTTATAAGACAAGTTTTTCCTTCTATCATCTCTTATATCTCATATCTAACAGATCTTAGCATAAATTCAATGACGAACTTGCTACATTTGTGTCTTACATTTAAAAGCTGCATGATGAGCTATTAGTTAGGGATCCCTTTTGTTAAAACAGAAGACTCTTGAAGTGCCGAAGGGATGTGTCGCTGTAACATTGAAGGATAGATATGAAAGACATATGCCTTATGAAATATAAGAAAGTGTAATTTGGAATTGTAGGCAATCTCTTCTAAAATATTTAGAACTACTATCTTCATATAAAAAACACCCGGAGAGTTATATTATAGCTTCCATCAAACAGATAAGAATGTAAAATGTCTTCCCGACTTGATGCAGCCGTTATTATTACGAGCACTGCTGCAGAGTTCAAACAAAGGCTATTCATTATCTGCGATGACTGTTTTTGGTGTGCATCTGCCATAAACATACGAATGTATAACATAGATACCTGTCCCCAGTGTGGGGAGGCTGTTTCCTCATTATCGCTTTCTACTAATGAAGCATATAGATACAACTATACGCAGACCCGCGGCGTTGAATTAGAATTTTACAAATTGTGAAAATAAACTGATCAACTGTTCATATACCTGCATAAGGATAGAAGTATAATATTTGCATATAGTAAGCCCTTCTGATGAAATCTCTCAAGAAGGCTCTTTTTTATATAAAAAGTTTAACAAACCCTCCGCAAAGTTTAATTAAACCGAGTTTCGAATGACATCGGACGGGTATCATCTTGTATAGCACTTTTTCGGAGGGAAGATAAAGTGGAAGGCTCTGGATCTTTAGATGATCCCAACAGTGCTCAAAAAAAAATTTTGATTGTAGATGACGAGCCAGATGTCACCTTCACAATTAAAGTCATCCTGACTTCGAATGGATACCAAGTTGATGCTTTTGAAGACGCAGAAGAGGCGCTCACTCGGTTTAGAAAGGGAGCATATTTCCTGGCATTTCTAGATATCAAAATGCCAAAGATGAATGGCTTTGATCTCTATAAGAACTTGCGGGAAATAGATAAGGATATCAAGGTCTGCTTTCTGACAGCTCTCGGCGAGTTTGATGATTATTATAGACAATACAAGAAAGAAGATGTAGCTCCTGTCTGGGGAGTACGGCATATTGTTAGAAAACCAATAGACAACTCCAAATTGCTAGAGGAGGTATCTATTATGGCTACTACAGCAGGATAGCGGATGAAAAATGGTAGAATTAATCTCGATAAATATATTTTGATCTTTCTTGCAGATAGATAACAAGGAAAAAACAAAAAAAGCAGATGGTTCTTCGACAAGACAAACTACCCAAACACGAATACATTCCTTCCTTCGATCTGTTCATTTTAGATATATTGTAATACCATCAATAGTTCTATGCGCAATCACATTTACTTCTGCTATCTCGCCTAGCAGCTGGGTGGTATCGGATGCAGACCATTTTTACTTTGAAATCTTTGCAGTTGTACTTTCAACGATAGTAGCATTCTACTGTATAACAAGAGCTTATACACTTAATGAAAAATTCAGTCTTTTTGTAGGTATAGGATTTTCTACTATTGCAGTCATAGATCTTCTCCATGCGGCATTTTCATACCTATATGTAGGTGATAACGAATTTCTGTCATATTTTATACCGCAGACGTGGTTTGCAGGACGAACTTTCCTTGGAGCAATGCTCGTTATTGCTGTTGCAAAATATGCTCCAAAAGTCGAGAAGAACCAAGATGAGCAACAAATAGAACAAGAAGAAAAGGCTCAGCAGAGCATCGATAATCTCAATGAGAGGCTGGATGCACAGAAATATGAGAGCGGCTATAATGAGCGCAGCAAGACTGCCAATAATAATAAAGACAAGAACTACGATTATGATACCAATAATACAACTGAGATTAAACACGGCGAGGAGAAATTACATCGCGGCCTTTTACTTTCTTTATCCGTCCTTGCATTGTTGGCAATAAGCGTAGTCGCAATATCGTTCTTTACAATTTTTCCAGGTATTGTAGTTCCTTATTCAATAGCGAGGCCCTATGAAAATCCTTCGCTAATACTTTTCTCAATTGCGTTATTTCTCTTTTATAAAAAGAGACTCTATAATTCAAATGATGCATTTTACAAAGGAATACTTGGTGCTCTTCTCATAGATGTATTTGGCCAAATAGTAATGTCATT
>JAJNBK010000180.1 GCA_021155845.1 Nitrososphaeraceae archaeon | reverse complement strand
AACAAGTATATTTTTATCCATATAGAATGTCAACATCGAAATCTTTTCACGTTCTACATATGCAAATCGTGCTTTTCCCATTGTATTATCAAATCTCTGCCTCATTGATTTTCGAATAGCCGTCTGTGCCAGATACAATTCATCATTATCCTGTTCTGTCATGGAATCAAGACCTATACGCAAGCCTCCAGCAATTAACGTACCGGTGTCATCTATGATACCAGCATAACGGATATCGTCATGTAATGCGAAGACTTCTTCGCATAGCTTTGCAAAATCCATACTCATGTAAGAAAAATTTAGCATATAAAGGAATAGCTTTTTTTTCTTGCTGCATCTGATCATGTCTTTGAGTTGACATTATAGTTCAGGTATTATTTGCAATGATATATCCTCAATCATATAACTTAATTTTGTGAATGCTTTAGTTAAGAAGATTAGGAGAATAGAAGGCTTTCCTTATTCTTTGCAAGTGTTTATAAAATCAATGGCGTTTTCTATTATAGAGTGTATTGATTATGGTTGCTAATTTAAAATCATAATTGCTTATTCCATTCACATCGTGTGTTACCAAGTCAATTTTTATACGATTATAAACGTTGAACCATTCTGGATGATGATTAATTTTTTCAGCCTCCATAGCTACTTCTGTCATGAAACCAAATGCCTGAACAAAGTTATCAAATTCTAGTGTCCTGTTTAATTTACCATTTTCGACTATCCAACCAGGATTTTTATCAATCTCCCTTTTGATTTCCTCGTCAGATAACTTTTTGTATTCATCTTCAGACATGTTCTATTCATACTCTCTCTTATATAAAAGGCGGATGATTAATATCCCCTCCTTTCTCTTTTGTTTATAACATACGAAGTAGAGGAAGTTTCTGATGAGGATGTACTATCTATTACTTAGTTGAGAAGATGCAAATTTTTTATTAGCAAATAAGCAATAGATTGAATTTCTGACTCAATTTCTAATAACGAATCTGCTCCCCCTCCTCCTCCGAGCAAAGAGCGAGGTATTATTCTTAAGGCATCTTCTCTGATATGACGTAATTATGGATCAATGGGTTAGGAGATAATAGATGACATCCATCTGACTTACAAACTAAAAATGCTGCGATAGCGGATGGCCCTGCAGTAAAGACGTGAGTCTGGACTGGATGTCACTACCTATAGTTTAGAAATCTCATACATATGCCTATACCAATATCTATGGTTTATCTTAAAATACCTCTTCTCTTAAACTTTGGTATTTCACTACATTACTATTATTCATTAACATAAAAGATAGAATAGAATATAGAAGAAACAATACATCAACAACAACAACAACAATAATTATTACAACAGAAATTTGAAATTTCCAATTTTAATTTTGCATTGTAAATTTGTGAGTGTATTCAACAAATATATTAATCACAAGTATTATAAATAAAATTAATGATCACGTTCAGTCAGGCTAGTCAACTTGAGATTAACCTTCGCGATCTATTCGACAAAATTAAGTAGATCAGTCAGTTTTCCTCTTCGTCTTTTGCTAATTTTCTACCGCCCTTTTTTATTTGCTCTTCTATATCATCTGTTCCCTTTTCGTTTACAGTAAATCTTGTTTCTGAGTAGGGGTGATATGGAGAGTCTATCATCTTTGCAACTCTGTTCTCTCCAGATTTTCTAAGATAAATTCTATAGGTTGAGGCATGTCCTAATACATTTCCTCCAGCTGCTTTTGTTGGATCTCCAAAGAAAGTATCTGGAGAAGATTGCACTTGATTTGTTATAACTATTGCAATGTTGTAAATCTCTGTGAGTCTTACGAGTTTGTGCAGCATATTATTAAGTCTCTGTTGTCTATCAGCCAGTGTACCTCTTCCAGCAAATTCTGCTCTGTGAAGAGAAATTATACTATCAATTACGACAAGTTTTGCTTTAAAATCATTAATATATTTACCAAGATCTTTTATTATTAGTTCCAGATGTGAGCTGTTATAAATTTTGCATACAGCTACACTTTTCAATATCTGAGAAGGATCGAATCCTCTTGCTCTAGCTATTTGCTCTACTCTCTCAGGTCTAAATGTACCCTCGGTATCGATGTATATTACGCCACCATCGAGTCCTCCTACTGCAATTGGCTGTCTCGCTGTTGCACATAGTGTATGACATATCTGTGATTTACCAGAACCGAATTCACCATAAAACTCAGTAACAGCTTGTGTCTCTATGCCTCCAAGCAAAAGATCGTCAAGAGCTATAGATCCAGTGGAACATCGTAGCATAGATTTCCTTTTTTCAAGAGCGGCATCAGCTGTAACAAACTCTTTTTCTAGAACATTAGAATCTCTCAAAAGCTTCTGGGCTGCCATTATAAATGATGCAGCGCTATCCTTCGAAGAATTAAGGTCTACAGCCAGTTCGTCTGAACTTGCTACTGCAAGATCCATTACTGACACAATACCAGCCTCTTTGAGTTTCTTGGCCGTCGTAGTCAGATATGGTATTTGTATCATTCTTTTGAACAATGTTATTATTAGATTCGTTTTCCATAGATGCTTTTCGATCTACCATCTTCATGACTTGATAATAATTACTCCTATTAATATCGAAACGTACCATGAAGGGAGGGAGGTAGGGAAGGGAAGGTCATCATTGTCCAGCTATTATTATTAGATAACTCATCTAATGCACCGATTGGCTAAAGAGTTATAATATAACAAAATGACTTTAATCTGCTTCTGATCATCGTCTTTGCGATTATGCGAAAAAAACAAAGTTCATACTATCCTAACCAATAACTTTTAATGCATATTCTATAATATAGTTAATTTGCTCCATCTGCTTGAAAATTCTATCAGGGAAGGTTTGAAGGATAGAAAAGAATGATCCCTTATCGATAACAATGTAGAGTTTAACATATCTAAATCCTGAAATAATATCTTATGCTTTGGGTGAGAAATCAAACAAAATCAAACCTAAAAAAATATCGTCGTACCTATCTGAATAAGAAATCCTAAAGTGATTAGCCATATACCCATACATTTAGTTCTAGGTTTTTTATTAGTGGTATGAGTAACAGTAATAGGATCAGGCATTTTATTCTCTAAATCATCTACTGCTTGCCTCTCTAAATCCTGCAGTTTTATTATAGGATTCTCGATATCATCTAAGCGTATTGCTGGCCTTATCATACTTGGTTGTTTATCCTTAGATTTTCGTTCCATTACTAATATCCAACCAAATCCGATGATCTCAAAACCTAATCCTAGAATGTTTAAAAATAAAGACAGATGTAAATTGTCTAACATTATTATGGTTACTTCTTTAATTAAACATAGAATTAATATTGTTTTAGTTATCTTTGACTGAGTGTTTAAGTAAATTTACATCATTGGTATCTGTCTATCTTTGGTGAACCTATGTTTATTAGCCTTTGACATAAAACAATCAACTTGCGGATACTAATCATTAATTACCAAAATACAAGATCCAAGTATTCGCGTACTCTTTCCGTTTTTCTATAAAATTCTCAGAAGAAAACAAAAAAAACATATCATATCATAACTTAGAACTTTGACTGAGAAGGTCCGAGTGCAGATGCTAGTATTGCGTAGGTGAGAATTTTTATTCGTCTATCAACTGATCTCTTGCAGCATGAGAGTCGGTGTAATTGGACTTGGAATGATGGGATCACATATGGCGATTAGATTACTTAATACTGGTCATAAAATTTATGTTTATAATCGTGATATAGTAAAGGCTAAGCCATTTGCCAAGACGAGTGCTAGTATATTGAAGACTCCTAGAGATATTGCTTTGAATTGTGATTTTATTTTAATCTGTATTACAAACTTCGATGCGGTAAAAGAGGTATGCTTTGGCAAGAATGGTATCGTAGCGGCTGATCGTAAACAGTTGATAATAGCTGATTCCAGCACTATCTCTCCTGAGCAATCAAAGTATTGTGCAGAAGGACTTGGGCAGAAGGAGATAGATTTTATTGGGATGCCTGTGATGGGCGGCCCAGCGGCAGCAGAAAGAGGCGAATTGGTGAATATCGTTGCAGGTCCTAAAAGGGCGTTTCTGAAAGTAAAACCAATTATTGATAAATTAGCAAAATCCGTTTTTTATATTGGTGAAGATGCTGGATCGGCTAATGTTGTTAAATTGGCGTTAAATTTGAATATTGCCTTAATAGCTGGTGCATTATCAGAGGGCATAACGTTAGTTAAGGCTGCTAGTATTAACCCCGAGATCTTCATTAAAGTTATAAATTCCACCTATTTTAAGACAGGTCTTAGTGAAAATAAAGGCCCAAGAATGATAAAGGACGATTTTCAGCCCTCTTTTCATCTTAAAAATATGCTTAAAGATCTTGAACTTTCTATAGGTACGTCGCAGTCTGTTGGAGTGTCTTTACCTCTTACTTCACTTATGCAGCAGATGTATAGAGCAGCAAATAACATGGGATATTCAGACTTAGATTATTCAGCAATATCCGCATTTATGGCTACGATAAACGGTATGAATACAAAAAAAAATGATATTAGAAATTCTAAGAATTTAAAATAAGCAGGCTTCACATCTTTATATCTCTTCAGGATACAAGAAGAGTTACAGACATGGCTTTATTTCCTTTAGTTCAAAATCAAAACAGTTGTTGGTATAGCAGAAATATAGTGAAGTCATGATATCATATTGTCATGACGAATTGTAGAAGTAGATATTTGGCGAAATCTCTAAAGCCTCCTTTTCTCAAGTGCTTGCGGCAAAAAGTACAGCCAAAGCATGCTCCAAACGAACAAAGCAAACTGTACACTAGCCCTGGGAGGACTAACTAGTGCGAAAGATTCTATAATATATTCATAAAAGAACCTTATTGATACTTGCCTAGAATTGGCTGTATTCTAATGAATGGCTGCCCCTATTGGAGCTTCGTCTTTTATGGTAAGAAATATAGGCTTTCCCTCAAATCCGTCTGCCGCTAATAACATGCCATTAGAAATTATACTGCCAATTTTACGTGGCTCCATATTTGTACAAATAACTACGACTTTGTCGATTAATTCTTCTGGCTTATAAAAAATTGCGGCGCCGACTACGATATCTCTTTGATCTATTCCAATATCCACTATGACTCTTAAGACCTTTTTCATGCCTGGAATACTTTCTGCATGGATAATTTTACCGATTTTCAAATGTATTTTGGAAAAGTCTTCAAATGTGACATATTGTTGTTGTTCTTCTTCTTCAGACCCGCTCACAATGCTACAATTGGCCGCCCTCTTATTATAAATACATACTTTTTTTTAGAGAATGAGCATAGAAATTTTGTTTATGTATGTATGTATGTATGATAAGCAGACCACTCTTGTTGTTGTTTTTCTATCGTCAATCGGATAGTGTATATTTCCAATCCTTTGTAACCCATGATTGACATCTCCTATGGAAATAACTTTAGCAATAATCAATGGGATATTAACTACTATTACGTTTGGAATTATCGCTACATGGCTATACCTAATAGCATATGTAGTAAAATCTTTGAAACAAACTCCTACGCTAGAATCTTTTAAAAAATCAACGATCATCGAAAATTTTCCTAAAGTCAGCATAATTTTACCTGCCCGAAATGAAGAAAAATATATTGCAAGATGTTTGGATAGTTTATTAAGACAAGACTATCCAAATTTTGAGATTATTGCAATCAATGATTCATCAACAGATAGAACTGAAGTCATAATGCAGCATTAT
>JAJNBK010000179.1 GCA_021155845.1 Nitrososphaeraceae archaeon | reverse complement strand
GATTATCCAATTCCAATAGTAGACCACTATAAAGAAATCATTCAGTCAAAAAATATGTTTGTAAGCGTAAGATAATAATTTTGGAATTAGTTAGATATAGTCAAGAATTAATACATAAAAGAGTGGCTATAATATCTAAAAAATCTGGCATACTTTAATAGCAATACTACCGTTATCAAATAGTCTAGTCTATATATTATTATCACATCAAATTAACTTTTCAAATAATGATTAGACAAAAAAAGAGACACTAGGGTGTGTTAATTATATCAACTTATCCAGATGAAGAATCTGTTGTAAAAGTGGCTAAAATGATGCCATCTTTCTTCACTTGTTGGAAATTACAATATGGCAAACTAAGAACCTATTATTGTATCTGGTAAAGTACTTTAGCACACCATGCATCATTGGGGAGAGAATTGGGAGTGTGAATACATGTTTTATAAATGCTAGTTAGCAATAATCTCGGCTAAAACATTTAGTCAATAAGAGCGATCCTGGCATTAGCAGAGATCTTTAATATGAAGAGGTCAATTATTATTATATTGCTTAATGACTGACATATGGAGTGTGACCCAAGATTATGCTCTCTATCGTTAGTGCATTAAGTGGTAGCAAGCAGGCACTTATACTGATTTCACTTATGGTTGTTGTTACCATAGTGGACACCCAGTTCATTAACATTTTCTATGGAACTGATTTAGGAACTCCTGGCAATTTGCATTTGTTATTGTTTGTATCATTTGTTATTGTTGCTTCAATAATTAATACCATATTGCTGCTATTCGCCAAAAGAAATGATATCCATTCGACAACTATTCGACCATTATTGTTTAGGGTTACTTATATTGGTACATCCATAGTTCAATACACTATATCGCTCATATTGTTTATCATGATCTCAGAAATGCTTATTTTTCATGAATATAATAAGATATTCTCATTATTAGTAGTGTATCTCAGTCATTTTTGGTCAGCTATTTTACTTGGAATCCTATCTTTAACATTCATACAATGGTTTAGATTTTCTACATCATTTTCAATCCTAATTTATGGAGTTGTTTTCAGTGTGATTCTATTCCTAATTTTAATCACGGTTCCATTGCTTACACAACAGTTTACGAATCAGTCCCAGTTGATATACCCCAGAGATTATACATCTCTAATTATGGGCGTAATTGTTCCGTCTCGTGATATTGCATTCATCTATGGACTAGGAGGCTATGTTTTGCCTCTGATGATAATATCTTCATGGATCCTCACGGTTTTATTACTTAAACCCTATGCAAACAGAATTGGGAAGAAGAGATTCTGGCTAATAGTTGGCATTCCATTACTCTACCAACTTTTCTCGTTTATCGCAAGAGATTCAAATTTAGTAACTGATCCTACCTTAGTTCAAATTATATACTCGCAGCAATTCCAGCTTATCTTCGGAATTAGCTATCAAGTATCTGGATTATTTTTCGCTATTTCCTTCTTGATTATTGGAAGAAAAATAAAACGAAAAGGCATGAAAAACTATTTGATAATTTCTTCCATAGGTATCATCTTATTATTTTGTTCAATGCAACCAGGAATGCCATTCTATGCGGCTTATCCCCCATTTGGACTTGTCACGCTTTTGTTCTTAGGACTATCATCATATCTGCTTCTTGTTGGAATGCTCGGATGTGCAGCATATGTTTCTAGAGATAGTGAATTACGACGAGAGATCTATAAAGGCTTAGAAGTTGATTCTGATGTCTTGAATAAGATAGGAATGGCAGAAATGCAACGAGAAATAGAAAAGAGGGTTCTACCACTTGCCAACAAAATCAAACTGTCGGATGAGATGAGAAGGCATATGGATACAGATCCTGACGAAGAAGAAGTAAAAACGATGATAGAGGATGTGTTGAATGAGATACATAAGGGATCACACATTAAACCAGGCGAGCAACAACGCTGAACTTGGTAAATATTCTAACTAACTTTACGGATAAAACTCCAACCTATGAGTTAATATTTTCAATAGCTTTAACACATGAAAATTCTGTTCAATCAGTTCTTATATGATTGTAGCTACAATCAATCTACTAAGAACGAAATTATCTCCTACCTTCAACGCTGGCAAATTGTCGCAATAAATTAACAAACAATTATGTCATATGCTTTCGTCCTAGAGTTACAAAAGGTTATATCAATTAGTTTCCAAACATCAATAGTGTTAAACTGATGCATCCATCATCTCTTTATAATAGCATAAGATTAGACATTCGAAAGATGATATTCTTAACTCTATTAATGACAACCATCCTTATTATTACTAGTAGTAGTCCTTCAAAGAACTTGTATGCTAGTCCATCTGGTATTGATTTATATTCTCCTAATTCTCCGCCAGCTGGAGTTAAATCGCTTGAACCTCTAATAGCAAAGTGGTGGAATTGGCGGATTGCTCTCCCTAGTACTACTGCTACAAATTGGCCTGAATGTCTTAAGGGAGATGGTGGAATCATAGGTAATAATCAATCGGTAGTCTTTCTTGGAGACCCAGCCAGTGCGGTAGAAAAAAACGTGAATGCAAGAAACCAAAAATGTGAAATATCATCTAGTCAACTACTCTACTTGACTGTATATTCCGGTGAATGTTCTACAGGATCAAAACCCAATGAAGGTGAGTATCCGGATACAAAGTCCCCTGCTGATCTTTTAAATTGCGCACAAGATGCAAACAGAGAAATTAAATTGATGCAAGTCAAGGTTGACGGCCAGGATGTTTCATCTAATATTGTCCGTCAGACTACTTCTCAACCATTCAATTTTATTGTACCTCCAGATAATGCTTTCGAGTGGAAAGCACCTATTGTTGGTGGAAACAATACATCAATGGCTGAACATTATTATCTGTTCTTCAAACCATTACCAGTTGGAGATCATACAATAGAATTGCATGTAATACGACAACCCCTTCAAGCTAACCAACCTGTCGAAAATGACGTTGCTAAGTGGAATATTAAGGTAGTCCGTTAAGTGAATCACTCTTAACTATAAGACATTGGATCTTTTCAGTTCTGGCTCTCTCTGATAGTTAACATAATTTTGAATGGTAGAGAAACTTGTTATATTTAAGAAAGTGTTACAATTAAGGCAACTATATCTTCTGCACAGGAGCCTCTAAATTCGAATAGGAATAATAGGAGATAGCTGATGTGTCTAACTAGAACGAATAATCTGTAGCTGCCATTTTTCACGCTTTTATGGGATAGAAATCGACAAGATAAATCGACCGAACGTCTTAGTAATTAGAAAGATAAATATGAAATCCATCCAAGTAAATATTGACCACAGATTGTTTTTGATATCTAGAATATAATCAAGAATTTAATACATAAAATATTATCTATAAGAGAGATAAAAATTCAATAACTTAATAATACTCTATACTCTACTACCCTTATCTAATAGCCTATATATTATTAGATCAAATTGAACTTATTCAAACAATGAATAGACAAAAAAAGAGACAATATGGTGTGTTAATTATTATCCAGATGAAGAATCTGTTGTCAAAGTGGCTAAAATGATGATTGCTAGCAAAAAACTTTGTGCATGCGTAAATTTTGCAAAGGTAAGATCTTTGTACTCGTGGAAAAATAAACTTGAAGATCAAGAGGAATTTATTGCCTTATTCAAAACAACAAATTTAACTGCAAATAAGTTAAAGTTCGAAATTAATAATACCCATCCGTATGAAGTACCAGAAATAGTGGAATTAAAAATGAGCGATGTGTCAAAGGCATATCTATCATGGATGATAGGATCAACAATAACAAAACCAACAACAACAACAACAACAAAAAGCAAAATTAAAAATTAAATATAATAGAATTGTTAGAATTGTATTAATCAATAAAAAAACAATGGCTCATCTCATCGAATTGAATAGCGAAGTAAAGCCACTATGCCACCCAGCGATGAAACTCGCCATCCTATATCCGTAGATGAATCCACTGCAAAACTTTTTGCTCCTTGACTTTCAAGTAAATTTAAAAGTTTTACTACATCATTTTCATCTGTAGTTTTAAAAATAGAATCAGAGAATACAAGGTATTCTATAGCTTTAATTGATGCAGCATTGGATACTTCTTGCATTCCCATAGCATACTTTGCTTCACCCTTATGTACAAGACGCATTATATCATCTAATATAGATGAGACGGTTGCTAATTTGCTTGAGCTCATTGCCTCCTTGATGGCAGGAGAACGTAGAAAAACAAAAATCCCATCTTCTCCGGCGACATCTACACCATCTATTAATGACACTTTGCCTTTTTCTAATTTATGCTTCTCGACAAGTAAATTGTAAAACCTACGTTTGGTTTCACCAGGACCAAATATTATTATTGTACTGTTATTCTCTTCTGCTGCTGAAAACATACTTTGAATTGTTTTGGCAATATCATCGAAGAAAATTTCTATGTTAGGATTGTTTTTTGCAGCATGTTGATAGCGCTTACCACTCTGTCCTGAATAGATATTTGGAATTATCTTTAAATGGGTACCGGAGATCTTCGCTACAGCCGCTTCCTGTGCATCGATTGCAACTAAGATGAAATTTGTGCTATTGCCTGATCTCTTCAAAATGTTTGTCTCAACGTCATTCCATTTTCTATTCTTGTCAATTGTGATTGTGTCACCAACTTGTACTGTCAGAGAATGATGTATTCCTCTAGGTACAAGCTCATTATCAGTGTTTGTTATTATGCCTGTTATCCTCAGTCTATCTACAATGTCATCAAGGCTAATGCTCTCAACTCTAACTGAAACTCGCACTTTAATTCTCTCTCCTTTATCAGGTCTAGCAAATTCTTTCACTTTTTTGATGACTCTTGTAGTGTCGGCAAAGACGTAATCTCCATTTTCTATTATCCTTCTTAAAGTAAGAAGGTCATCTGCATCTTCTGGAATAACAAAATAAGCTTTGCCAGAAGATTCTTTTGCTTCTCAGAAGATTCTTTTGCTTCTTTAATAATCATTAGATCATACTTTGCTCTTTCTCGTCATATTTTACACTGTTTTTTCATTAGTTACAGAAGAAGAAGAATGAGAAGAGGAAGAAGTTGAAGTTGTAGATGATGTATTACTTCCTTCTTTAGGTTGAGTCGATTTTAGATAATTAGCGACCCATTCCTGTGTTAATACTCCTGATTCTACTAGACCTGATTTTCTTCTGGTCTGTCTCCATTTAAGTTGAGTATTGCCACTTTTCGATGAATATATTATTCCAAGAATTTCTTTAGCATTTACAAAGGTCATTTCACGTACCTTTTTCAATGTCACTTTATCGACTGCTTCAATATAGATTGCTCCAGGACCTTCTTCTCGCTCTGGAAATACTTCTAAATCTCGAAGATAACTTTCAGGAATAAATGATCTGCATGTACTAACAATGATAAACTTTCTAAAACTCTCAAGCGATGAGGTAGTTTCTATGTGAACCAATATGTGAACCAATGTGACTATGAAAACCATTTAGCCACTTATCAAGTTTATGACATGTATATAGATATGAATTTGAAAAAAGGTGAATGTATGTTATTTCATAATAATTATATCTAATGTAGAGAGTGAGGTACCATTTTTAATACATGATTTCAAGGTTAAAGAAGTTTTATTCATATTTCATAATAATCATCATAGTTGATTTCTGGATTAGATTAAATACTTTATACTATACAATAAGAAGAAACTACTTTATCGTTTAGATAATTTCAACATGGTGATTGTTAGTTACGCAACACTAATAGGGAAATGTGGCCCGTTTTCTATCAATATTAATTTGAGCGACATACTGCTGTGCCGCTC
>JAJNBK010000178.1 GCA_021155845.1 Nitrososphaeraceae archaeon | reverse complement strand
AGAAGATCGGGTAAATTCATTTATTGTTGGTAATACTCTACCCTTTGTGTCTCATCTGATTGCAGTACCATTGACCAAAAACATAAGAAGATAATCAAATGACGACAGCCAATAACAGACTTGAAAATGTGCTAATACTTCAGGTGGTGGTTCCTTGGAAGCATTTGGTTGTGGAGTTTTCTAAGCACTTACAAATAACAACATATAGATTGATATTGTGGCAGGGATATCCATAGATGGAATAATGCTGCGATCATAGCTGGCAGCAAGGATGAACATACAGAACAAGCGCTAGAGCAATTCTGGCTAGAATTATCTGAGATTTTTGTGGATATTGAAGAAAATTACTCTTCCATCACGTTCTATATCTAAGTTTCTAGAAGAGATAATATTGCCAGTTAGCTGTATAATAATTTCTACCTATAGACTCATGTGACCGACAAAACTTATTATTTTCAAGAACGAATGAATATCAACGTGCTATAAAATTAAAGAAGATAGAATCTTTCTAGATCTTTGCTATTTTTTGGAAATGATAAAATATTTCTTCCAAGAGGGAGATGATACGCAGTTGATAGAATTCTTATGATAGAACAATCAAAAAGAAACTCTAATGAATATAATGTTCTTCTAGTCTTTGATATATAAACGACAACAATAACATCACCGCCATTGCATATTGAGAGTTATAAGGAAATGATACTGGTGGAATCTATCCTTCGCAACTATTTTTGCTTAAATAGAGAATAAAAACGTAGGTAGCGAAATATATGCTCAACAAACAATAGAGAGCATGTTTTCTAATAATACTGGAACTGCAAGAGAATTTGCAGATGTTATAGAAGGCGATGATACAGCTATTTTGGAAAATAATGTGAACATAGGAAATCCGAATAATACTTTATCAAGTAATGTGAAAAAACGTGCATAAACGTTAGGTAAATATATAACGATTTTAGGAGAAGATGGAAAGACGATGCTAAAAAGTGATATAGACAAGATTGAGCAAATAGCTAAGCAAGACCTTGATGCTCTGCTTGCTAGGATAAGAATCCTTCAAATTCCATAAGAAATTGCGGTAAAGTAAGTATCCTTTGTTGTATCATTTGATATTAGTCAAGAAGAGAAAAAATATTCCATATTTTGATATGAATCACATATGATTGAGAATGACATGTGCCACGATCGCTAATATCTTATGATCTACTTAGTTATACAAGATTAAATAATCGGGTACTTTGGTTAGTTCATCTTTGAAAGAAAAGTTTAGTATTGTAATTATTTATTTATTTATCATTTTTTTGGCGAACATGTCACATCGCCGGTAAAAGATCCGCCTGTATTCAAAATAGGATCATTTGATTCAAACTGTACGTTTATAGCTACATTTTGACTACATGATCCGCTGATGATAATGGGCACAGATACTGGTGGTTGACAGAAGTCTGTTTCATTGATTTTTTGAACTGTAATTTTATAATTACCTGAATTTAAATATACTGAATTAAAAGATCCACTAACAATACTATTTTCCGATACAACAAAAGATATAACGGCCTGTTTTGAAGAGCTATCAGGACAAGTGATAAAACCAGTACCACCACCATGAATTATTACAGGACCTGAGTCATTACTACTTTGTCCATAAACTGCTGTTAGTGGGTTAGTAGTATTATGATATAATAAAGAAGAAAATGATAATAAAATCAATAGAGATATTATGAGTGTCATTATAGTAATTGTTACCAATGAAAAGCTATTATTATTGTTTTCAAACATATGGATTGATATTGTATTATTTTTTATTATTAATATGTAGCTAAATTTCTCTTATGCTAAAGTATTTGAAATCCCATGCAATATTATCATACCTAAATGTAGCTATCAGTCCTGGATTATAATTATATAATCTCTTGGTTTGTTGCGACTAACACTATAAAATATCTTATTTAAGCTATTGGAATACTAATCACTTGAATCAATCAACTAGTTTACTATTTTCCATTTATTGTCATTGTTTTCATCTATATATGATTCCATCTGTACTGTGTTATTATTAAAAATTTGTACATTAATACCTTCTATTACCTTCCAACCAATCCATCTATCCACAATAGAATAATCAGTAGCTGTGACTATTACTCTTGCATCGGTATAACCGTCAGTATGGGATATGTCATCTTTCCAGGATGCAGACTGTTATATATATATCTATCTATATATATATGTAGAACTCAATTCAATGATACTCCTGATGACATGTTCGAGAGAATAGAACAAGATCCTGAAAAAGCATAGGACTATCTTTGAAGCAGTATCAAAATAAGATAATCTTTGATAAAGAAGAAATCATCATCATACACTGCTCGTTATGATATAGACTCTCGGAGTTATCGAAATCATTCTATGAGCATACCAGTAGGAAACATTATTGTTATTGAGATTCTAATACCAGAAGAATACCAATTTTCGTGAGAAGCTTCTTGAAATACAATTCTAACATTTTCTCCTATACTCCCAATATTTGGCCACATCTTCGGTAATTGTCTCCGTCAATCTGTCTTTTTCTTTTTGTGTTCCGCCACTATACATTGCTACTGTTGTTATGGGTATGTTATGGCAGTAGATTCATTCCTTCATTTGACGTAATAAATTAGTTAGTCAAATCAGTATATCTTCTTAGAGATCTGCATATGTTTCTGATGGTAACCTCTGTTACTCCTGCAGCCTCAGCCAATTCCATTTGAGTTATATTATCATCTTCTTTTGTAATAATATTTGCCAGATAAAGTACTGATGCAGCAAATCCCATAGGATTTTTTCCAGCAGGTGTTATTATTTCCTCTTCAGCAATGTCGTTCATCATTCTGATTGCTTGGCGTTTTGTTTTATCGCTCACCTTCACTCTGTTTGCAATTCTTATAATGCAGTTCATTGGATCTAATATTGGAATTACAATTTCAAGCTCAGACACCAGCATTCTGTAATTTCTTGCAATATCTTTACGTTTTATATTACTAATTGTAGATATCTCCTTGAGTGTCCTAGGTATTCCCATATCTCTACAGGCAATATACATGGCTGCAGTCAATACTCCAGCAATCGTCTTACCGCGAGGCAACTGCCTTTCACAGGCTTTTCTATATATGTAAGCTGTTTTCTCAACTATCACATCTGACAATCCGAGCTTATCCTTTAGCATATCAAGTTGCTGAAAAGCCTGCCTAAGATTCCTGTCTTCAGAATTATGAACCTGTATTCTGGTGTCCCAAGTTCTTAATCTTTTTATTGTAGAGAGCATAGATGCATCTAATATTTGTCCACTAGCATCCCTGTTAGTTCTTCCTATAACGGTAGAAAGTCCCATATCATGAACAGCTAAAGAAGTAGGAGCTCCGGTTCTTGATTTACTATTCTTTTCTTCAACTGTAAATGCTCGCCATTCTGGACTACTAGTATCTTGAGCCCTATCATTGATTACTATACCACAATTGCCACAAATTACTTCGCCAGATTCAACATCTGTGATGACATCCTGATCTTTTAGACATGACCAACATCTTATAGGAGGATCAGTAGGTTGCATTAACGAATAAAACTCCCTATTGTATAGTTGTTTGATATCTTTATAAAAAGTATGTGTAAAGTGCCTTAATTAGAAAAGATTTATGAATCTTCTTACTCTATAGAATTGTCATAGGCAGTCTATTGAAGTTTAACTATGCAAATCGCATACTACTAGATGCGGATAATTATGAAAATCTCAAAATATTTTTATGCAAACATACCGGATACTTCCCTCCACGCTTTGTGATTCTCCTAAAGATCTTGTAATTCCTCATTGAATATCGGAGAGGAAATCATTGATTTTGAATTTCCCACAACCGTTACAATAGTGAACATTACTCCGATGCCTAAGTCTCTTATTAGTACAATAACAAGAACGCCGTGTTTCCCGGAGATCCAGACATCGCCGAAGCAACTTCCTGCATGTAAAGAGCGAACGGAACGAACAAGAAGTTTTGAATAGCAAAAAATAAAGCCTTGTTTAGCACGGTATCCTCAGCATAAACATATACAATACACTGAAAAACTGAGCTTTAAACCAATTATCTACAATATGGCTTCTCGGGAACTATAATAGGTGCATGGGATTTTTTACAGTGGAAGGGCATATGTTCAATTTCTATTAAGACTATCTAAGAATAATAGCCCCAAAGTATAACCTTATCCTGAAAATATAGAGAACAAAATATCAATGCACGAAAGAAATGTTTTGCTTGTTATGATAACTAGAATAGCAATAACAAAAACAACAATAGTAGTAAGTTAAATCAGTATTGCTATATTCATCATTGTGTTTATATTAAAAACTAGAGTTATCCGATATTGTTTACGAGCTAAGCACACATGTATATGGATAAAGTAAGTTAATATGTTCAGTTACATATACATTTTTGTACAGTTGTTGCGAATTAGTATTATTTTAATTATGGTCTTATTCTTATTTGGCACAAATATTACGATGATTATTATACATACACGCGATGGGATGGCTTTTACAGCAAGTGACTTCATAATTCAAAATACATCCTCATTTATAGACAGAAATAAAATTATTCATGTCTATGGCGAAATAAAAAAGGAAAGTTACTTGATGAATTTCAAAGGTCCTCTGAATTACGTACGATTAATCCCGGAGGGATATCTCCATTTGAAATACTAGACATCAATACAAAAACTGTTAATAGTGTAAAGGACTTTAAATTATCTGCGTCAGGTACTGCTATTGAGAAGAATAAACCAATAGTACTAAAAATTCCATTAACAGCTACAGAGTCAACTGCAATAGCTACATTATATGATAAGGATGGTAAGGTAATTGCAATTGGAAGAGCATTGGCTGAGCCAGTAAATATTGACCCAGATAGTCAGGCAGCATTTGGACTAGCGGTAACAGAGAAATTACAAACATACAAAATAAAAAGTTACTCTTTGATTGCAGACTCTGATCAGTACGCATCTTTACCGGTATTATTATCTAAGTAGATTTAGGTAGTTGTTGTATACTTGTTATTCTGTCAGTGCTTGACTCTAGAGGCTGTCCTAGTTGAAGGGAATGGGAAATGACACAGACCAACACTATTATGATCTACATTAGAGACATCTTACCAAAAATTTAACAATCAATATTAAATCTCATTTGTCATAATAGGATATATATAAAGCAGTGTTAGGCATTTATCCTCCTATCTTGCTATGATTTCTTGTGGGTAAGAGAAAACCAATTCTACTTGTAGATGAGTTGGATGATTCTATGAAGGCCATTGATCTCTTCAAACGGTTGAGCATTGAGTATGTGGAATATAATATCAAGAAATTTGAAGAAAGTTGTTGTGGTGACCTTCCAACAACCAAAGCTCCTTCGCTTTTTGCAGTCGAAGGAATCTTTAAAGGTTTAGAGAAAATTAACGAGTACATCTCCTTAAAAAGGGATGCCGCCTCTAATACTGAGTCTGAAAGTGCATATTGGTAAGAATTGAAGGAAGATAAATACATGCATATATCTGTTTATATCCAGGATACTCTTAAGGAATATTTAAAAGATGAACTAATTAAAGCTTAAAGGTTGAATCAACTGGAAGAATTAAAAACGATACTACCGTCTGTTATCTCGAATTGCAGATCGTAACGATATAATGAGAATTAATACATTAGAATGGGTCTTAAAAATAATTGCTAAGTTAGAAAATAGGTAGTGAATTGAAGGATCATATGAATTATGCTCGATGTAAAGGGTATATACTTCTTATCCGCACTTTGTGGACAAATTGCACCTATTGAGACATAAAAATAAGAAGATGGTGTCGTAGTAACACGTCATCGTCCTAACTGCCAGGAGTACAGCCCCATTTGCATGCGAGACCCATAAGAGGAAGAAGACTAATAAGTCCTATTCCTACTAACATTCCAATGATGCAGACGTTGAATTTTGTTATCTTGAACATCATATCACCATCTTTATTTTAGTTTGACAAGTATTACTACTCTTGTCAGCATTACTTTTTAGAAATCATATTCTCTTTAACAAATTAGCAATATTGTTAACTATTACAAATTTAAGCTATTGATAAAAAAGGAAAGGTGCTGATAATATTTTGTATAGGATTTTGTATAGGTTCGTCTTTTTCTTCAGTAACAAACAACTATGCTCCTAGATATAATATAAAATAAGGCCTAAATGAAACGCCAAGATTGAAATGGGCCCAAGGGTGTTTGAACCTTGCTGGTAAGTGAGTTGAGTATACTTTTAAGAACTAAGGTTCGATAAGGGTCCTGTGAATACTATTGTGTATAGGTTCTCATCTGTCAATGAATACTCTTTCTTCAGATGCCTTGCTGCTTCTTCATCGAGTTTACAAATTCTCTATAAGACATATTTCTTCTTGCTTCTATTGCCATAGCAATATCATTCCTTACTACATATCTTAATTGAGAATCATCATCTGACAGCATTCAGAATCACTTTTGCAACCTCTAAAGATCTCTTTCCTAACAATAACTTCTTTCTTAAAAACCAAAGTGTGGCTATATGCGTTGTCAACAAACTTGGAACAGCTAGTGTAGGTATAAGAATCCATGGTGATGTAGTCATGGTTCTAGAGGTAGCTGCAGAGAATTGAGAAGTAGTAACACCAAGATATATTGCAGCGATCAAGTCAGCCATACCAAGAATGTTCCAAACCATAGATCCTCGTCTTGCCCAACTATATCCCTTCTTTATGATGTAAGCCATGGAAATGGCAGTAACTCCAATCAAGATATCTCCAATACCTGCAACATAACCAAAAGTGGGCGCTATAATTCCTTGTGAGATTCCTATCAAAAATAGGACACCAAAAATCCTTATAGCATGTATTGATGTCAGGATGCTAATGATTTTATCATTTCTGTGTAGGGTGTTCTCACTATTGTTGTTGTTGGTTTTTATTCTTCTCTCAGATGGCTGTGTCTGCTTTTTATCACATAGTATTATATGTATATGTAGTATGAAAAAGAAAGTTTATAAGTCTAACGTAACCAAATGGATAATTAGTATCCAAATGGAAAGTGCAAGGTGGTCTAACAGGATGAAAAGTAGCAGTTCTATAATAGAGAGTATATATCAATTACCTGAGCTAAAAAGATGTCCTATAGAGACTACTTTTAGAATCATTGGAAAGAAATGGACTGTCTTGATTATAAGAGAGATGTTTAGAGGTACAACTCAGTTTAAACGTTTTCTAGAAGCTATTAGGGAGTTGACACCCAAAGTACTCACAGAGAGGATGAAAGAACTCCAAAGGTTAGGAATAATTAAAAGGAAAATAGTTTCTAAATCTCCAATTCGGGTTGAGTATATTCTTACGGATTTGGGAAGACAACTTGAACCAACATTGCTTGCTGCAGCCTCATTTTCTATGTCTTGCCTGCCAAAGACAGTCTTCAGAGATGGAAAGCCTCGAAGTCCCCAAGGTGTTGGCCTACAAAGCTAATATTCCTACTTGCCAGTTATGTCCATGAAATTCCTTTCACCTTCAAAATGATGAAAATATTCAATGATTTTTCCTTCAGATACTAATATAGGAACTGCTCTTTATTGTTCATCAGACGGTATTTTATCTCCTTGTCATAGTTCAAATATTTCTGGAATGTTCTTTTGAGAAATATGATAATATTTTCTTTGCTTATTCTTAAATATTGATAATATAGGAATTATATTAATAATAATTGGTAGGTATAATAGCTGAAAATAAACCAGGCCAAATATTGATTTGCTTACAAGAATTATTTCTTTTAATATCTACGTGCCTTTTTTGTGCCGGGATTAGT
>JAJNBK010000177.1 GCA_021155845.1 Nitrososphaeraceae archaeon | reverse complement strand
CAAACTATTAAGACTCCACAAGATCTTGAAAATATCAAAAAAGAAATTGTAACTGCATACAAAACAATTCAATAATAATTGACTTTGAATTCATAAAACTCGCCAGTATATTTTTCATAGTTTATGTCAACATCATCAACTGTAGCCTTAGGTGGTCCTGCATAACACCACTCTATCACCTCATTGACGTCCATTTCATTTCCTTCCAAAACTGCCTCCACTCGTCCATCTTTTAAGTTGCGCACCCAGCCCATTACACCATGTCTCGTAGCTACGATCCTTGTATTTTGTCTAAAATAAACCCCCTGTACACTACCTCGAATAAACACATGTGCTCTAATTTTCCTATCATTCTTATTATTTGATCCTTTATCAGCAGGGAATTGGGATGATATAGGCAATGCAATCAACAGTTTGCTTAATTAAAATATATATAAAACTCTACTCATAAAGAAAAAGGTAGTTAGGCGAGATCTCCGCCTTCTTCTACAAACAACTGTTCATAAGACGTTCCTCTTCTTACAAGTTTATAGTCTCCATCACTAGTTTTCATTATGATAGGCGGTTTTGTTTGACAGTGAAACGGCATATTGAAGACAGTGGAGTATGCTCCAACATTATAAAATGATATATATCTTCCAATGGTGGCTTCACTCAGACTTGATGCGTTGGAAAGTGGAAATACATCATATGTATCACACAGACGGCCTGCAAGATGGATATTTTTTGGAGTTATTGGATTTGTCGCTTGCTCTTTACCATCAAGTACTGGAACTACCTCTTGTGGGTATTCCTGTTTCAAAAGAGCAGCATCTAACAATAGATGATAACCTGCATCCACTATGACAATCTTGTGTTCATTGTATTCTTTTGTATTTACTATCCTAGAAACTAACATTGATGATTCGGCTACTAGAAATCTTCCGCTCTCGATAATAAGTGTGAATTTTCCATGATGTTCTGCAAGTTGATTCAGCTTAGCCAAATAATTTTCAGCCATTTGAGATGGAGTAGGAACAGGATCATTATAGAAAACCGGTGTCCCCCCACCAATATCAAATGTATTAATCTGAAAGTTCTGATATTCCTTCTTTATCTTCGTTATGAATGCATCCATTTTGTCAAATGTATGCGCATAGCAAGAAAAATCTGTAATCTGCGATCCAAGATGAAAATGGAAGCCTTCAAATTTCAGTAGATCATTATTCATCAAATGCTTTACCATTTTGGTTGCGCTATCAATTGTTCCACCATTTAATGGAACGCCAAATTTGCCATTTTTGTACGATGCGCGAACCTCTGCTTTAACTCCCACCTCAGGATTCACTCGGATCATCGTTAGAGGTTTGACATTCATTTTACTAGCCGCTTTGGCCAAATTTGTCACTCCATTAAATGAACTAACAACAATCCTTCTTACACCACTTTGCAGTACTTCTGAATATTCTTCTAATTCTTCGGTCACGCTTGTATAGATGATGTTTTCAGGGTCGCCTTTACATTCCTTTAAAAAACGAAGTTCCCCAATTGATGTCAAATCAAAAGTTATTCCGTCATTAATGAATGTGCGTAGAATTGCTGGACTGAAGTTTGCCTTCATCGAGTATGCAACTTTTACAGGTCCATTGAATTTTGAGTATGCATTATGTAGTTCCCTAGCTTTTGCGTGTAACGTATCTTCATCGATTAGATAAAGCGGTGTTCCATATAGTGCGACTAATGTGTTGATGTCACTTGGTTTTGCAAAACGGTTTAACGCTGGTGTCGTCAGATTTTGATTTTTCACCAGTTGGATTTGAGAATTTTTCATCAATTTTTTTAATGTGTTTTTATTTGTAAAACACATAACTTAAAAACATTGCCTAAGTATTTGCTTGCAATAAAAATCAGTCAAAATGTTTTAACTGATTTTGTTAAAATATTTTTTTAGATATTGCCTTGTTGATCTAATTGAAGCAGAAAAACTTTATTATGAAAACCATTCCATGCTACAAATTCGATTATGCTTAATCTATATAATATAATTAATGTTATGGATGATTAGTATGACATGTATATTCTATTCGGCTATATCATATTTTTTTATGTATATGATTATCACTTAATCGTTAATGCTCCATTGTTGATGTGCCAAACAATGACACAGAGTTAAGATATAATTTTTGTCTATTGTCCTATCATTATTCCTATATAACGATTCTTTGACATTAAATTTAATACATTTATTCCGTATAAGAAGAACTCACTAGTAAACGAGTCCTTTTCTTTAACTTGTAAAATAAAAGAAAGTATTGGGCAGGGCGGCAGTTAGAGTTTTTTTATTTACCTGTAATAAGGTACGGTAACCTTTTCACCAGGCTTTCCTTCTCTTTGTGTCTTGATCTTTCTCACTGCTTCCTCGAAGTGGCGCATCATTACATGTGCTTCTGAAGCATGTTTTGCTGCTTCCTCTGGCGTAGGATATTTTGCCAAGTACTCATGTAATACTAGAGAAACTGCAGTATTGGCAACAGAGCTAGTATCAGCACCGCTAAAACCCTCGGTAAGCTCAGCAACTTTCGTCAACTCTACGTCAGGACCAATTGGTTTATCCTTTGAATGAATTTCAAGAATTCTTTGTCTTGCTCCTTTATCTGGCATTGGAACGAATACAATCTTGTCAAATCGTCCTGGCCTAAGTAACGCAGGATCTATCATGTCAGCTCTGTTTGTGGCTGCTAATACTACTACTCCAGATAATGCCTGGATTCCATCTAATTCTGTCAGCAATTGTGATACAACTCGCTCAGTAACCATGCTGTCTCCACCCATACCCCTTGTTGGAGCAATAGAGTCTATTTCGTCAAAGAATACTACACATGGCGCTGCTTGTCTTGCCCTTCTGAATATTTCCCTGATACCTCTCTCTGACTCTCCAACCCACTTGCTTAGCAATTCAGGTCCCCTTACACTTATGAAGTTAGCTTCTGATTCTGTGGCCACAGCTTTTGCAAGAAGTGTCTTACCTGTGCCGGAAGGTCCATGCATTAACAAACCTTTTGGCATTGAGTGTCCTAGTTTAGTATACAAATCTGGATATCTTAATGGCCATTCTACTGCCTCCTGTAATTCCCGCTTGACTTCTTCTAGTCCGCCTATTGCAGACCATGGGATATCTGGTGATTCGAGATAAACCTCTCTCATGGCAGATGGCATTACTTCTTTCACTGCGTTTTCAAAATCACTCATCGTCACTATAAGTTTGTTCAAAACTTCGGGAGCAAGTTTCTCATCTTCCAAGTTAAGTTCAGGCAGCAATCT
>JAJNBK010000176.1 GCA_021155845.1 Nitrososphaeraceae archaeon | reverse complement strand
ACCAATGAAAAAATAACAGAGGAAATTATAATATTCTTAACTCTACTAGGATTGTCTGAAGAAGAAATTCAAATAGCCTTACCTGCGATACTACTTGAGACGAATGTAACTGATGTAATTTCGGATATTAATGGAAATATTGGATTTGTTTTGGAGTCAATAATAGACTGTATTATATCAAACCAGGAAAAATTAGAAGCCCAATCTAATTAAACATCAATAACTGCAATGGAATATCTGAATTTGTTCTTCGTGTTAATGACATAATCGCTATTTACGATATTTTACTTTTCATACCAATATATTTAAACAGTAAATGTAGGGATAACAATGCTACTTTTATTTTAGAAAGAGTACAATCAACCTATACAAATTATGCCTAATGATTTTAAGTATTAAAATATTGAATTGTATTGAAATTTCTAGAGCATTCCACCGAACCCGTCTTTTTCTCCTGTATATTTTGTGGATTTGAAAAAACAGTTACCGCATTAACAGCAACATTTTCTAAATAAATCAAATTTAATTTTTTTTAAATCAATCTACCTGTCAATTCACGGATTATGAAAAGAACATAATCAAGAGTATTTTCCTCTAATCTATAAATTGAGACTTCATCTTTTAGTAAAGCTTTTATCTTTTTGTTTATAGCTATATCTCTTTTTTTGTCCAGTTCTTCAATAATATTGTCTATTATTTCTTGTTCTTCATTTTGTTGTTCTTTGTTATATTCGTAGCTGCTGCTTCTTTATATCGCTCCACAATCCAATCTATTAATTCTATAATCTTTTCATGACGTTCATTATAGGTAGGATGTGAGTTAGGATGAATCATTTTTTGGCGTTCAGCTTTAATAGATAGCAAATGATTTTCAAATTTGTTTGTAGCCTCATTTTGATTTATCCATGGGTCAAGATTTGGCATAATGCATCCACAATAAAGGTATTTATCAATTTGATAGATACATTAAGAGAGGGAGAGAGATAGTACTTCTCTAAGTTGCTCCATATTAGATAATTATATCAACACTAACTTAATATCAAAAGACATAAAATTGTAGAATGAGACATATATTAGACTTTCTAACAAATAATTCAACAAATTCTTTTCACAATTGAATTCACTAATAAAAATTAGCCCTTATAAAGCATCATAAACATTCGCTTAGCAACTTCACTAATGTAATTTAGTAATACTATGTTAGCAAGTGTATCTACCAACTTCAATTATATTTTCACTGTTTTAAAATGATATGCACAAGTCAGCAGGAGTATTTACTTTTGGACTTTTGGCAAGTTCATTGGTAATGTTAGGAATATTGCCAATTCTTAACAACAATACAGTAGCAATGGCTCAAGGATACAATGGCGATAATAGTTATTATAGTCAATACCCAACCGAGGATAAAAAATATGAGTGTAGAACAGGTCCATTTGAAGGCTTCTTTGTAAGTTCAGTAGAATTCTGTAAACATGGGAAATTCGATAATGATAAAGATAGAAAGGATATTAGAGATAGAGATAATAGAACAGGAATACAAGGTCCACAAGGTCCACAAGGTCCACAAGGTCCACAAGGTCCACAAGGTCCACAAGGTCTACAAGGTCAACCCGGCCCAGCTAGTACAATACCTGGTCCAGCAGGTCCTCCAGGCATTACTTTCTTAAATACTACAAATGTGTATAGAGAAGAAGGACCTCAAACCGTAATAGGACCTGAAGATGATGGCTCTGGGATATTTGCTAATTCTTTTGCAACATGTGACCGTGGAGATTTTCCTTTGAACGGGGCCTCTATCCTAAGAATAAATGAAACATCAACACTCTCATTCATAGGCATTTCTCAAGGGGATGGTGTCGACAATCCTCCAAGAGGGTATCTTACAGCAGTAAATAATGGACATATAGGTGACCGACTTCAGTCTATCGTTTACTGCTTTGACAATCCACCGTTGAGGTAGATTAACCTCCATCAATTTTTTATTTTTCTTTTAACTAATTGTTCATCATAATTATTTGTCAACTAACAATAAAATATGTTTGGAATAAAATTCTAATACCTTATAAATTTATTATTTGTCCATCCTATAAAATATAATATAAAACTTTCAAAAATTATGCTGAACCCATGCATTAGTAAAGTTCAAATCCCGAGCCCGATGAATTTGTAAAGAAATCAGAGATGTAAAACATTCTCTTCATGCAGTTTTCTGACTCATCATCTTTGAGAATCTAGATGAACCCCCTTGCTCAAATGTCAACCTAACTGAGACAAATAACAAATCAGTAATTATTAATAAATTTTATTTATAGTAAGTTATAGTATTTTTGCTATGAAAATTAATTAAAATGTAATGTTATAATAATTTTTAAAAATAGATTTACTACTAATAATTAGTAAATGAACAACATAATAACTATCCTATAATAACATATAGTAAGGTAAAATTATTATATATGGTGTAGAATTTTACAAATATGCTAAAAGTTTTTAGGTATTTGTGAATAATTTAATGACTTTGCTTTTTTTGATGAGCTCATTGATAATGTTAGCAGCACCGTTTGCTAATATGAATAGTTTTTCAAATACAGCAATGGCGCAAGGATACTATGGCGATAATAGTTATAGTAAATACCCTACTGATGACAAGAAATATGAATGTCAAACTGGTCCCTTTGAAGGCTTTTTTGTAGGTTCAGTAGAATTTTGTAAATTTAATAAATTTGATGATAAGGATAGAAAAGATAATAGAACAGGAACACAAGCCCCACCTGGTCCACAAGGTCCAATTGGTCCAGCAGGTCCACAGGGCATTCAAGGTCTACCTGGTTCTACTGGAGCAACTGGACCAGCAGGAATTACTACTTTAAATTCCACAAATTTATATACAAATTTCAGTTTTAATGCCGTCCTTAATAACCAAATCAATGATACTGTTGTTGCATGTGATGAAGGAGATGCTTTGATTCACGGAGGCTATTTGGTTTTTGCTAGGGACCCAATCAATATTAAAATCAATGTATTAGCTGCCCTGCCTTTCCAATTTCATACTTTGGGCTTCAATGATGCATTCGGGGTAAGAATTGCAGTTTCTAATGCGACGGCGACTGTACCGGATGGAGTAACGGTTCAAGCAAATGCTGAGTGCTTCGACAATCCACCATTGAGACCTTAAATATCTCATCTTTTTTTATTTTTTATTTTTTCTAAAAGAAATTATTTTAATTAATTATAAATATCAACTTCAAAGCCTTTGTAAAGGAAAAGATTTTAGAATCTGAAAATCATAATAAAAAATGAAAAGCACTATATCTGATTGTATTGAAATTTCTATATCATTCCACCTAACACGGAATATATTTGTCTATAATTAGAGATATCAAGAAATTAAATAATCTGAAATAAAATATACAACAAAATATCAATATATACTAGAAAATCAGATAGGAACAAAAAATGAAGCAAAAGAATTCATTCAACACATCTAAAAAGTTCAATAAGCATCATCATAGTGAAGAATTCTTACTTTACATACGTATAAACGAAAAGGAAGCACTATGTCCTAGTTGCAACCATTCAGTACGCAGACACAAGATTAGAATTCCTCATCACTGTACTGAGAAATTATGTAATTGTAAACTTTCAAGACTTGAGGCAAAAACAAATTAT
>JAJNBK010000175.1 GCA_021155845.1 Nitrososphaeraceae archaeon | reverse complement strand
CCCAGACTCTAAGCTACGAATCCTATTGATTATATGTGAATGATCAGCTTCTGGTTCTGTGGTTACATAGAGAATGTGATTATCTCCAAATGGCATAGTGATGCGTTTAATATTTTCATATTCTGCTAAAACATATTTTCCTTTTCCAATCTTTGGTGCAAGTTTGCTGCGTGTTTTCCATGAATTAATTGCCAGTTCAAGTGATTCTTTGCTTTCCTGTGGACTAAGCAAATTCTTTACACCCTGACGGTGATCAGAGAACATTACTTTGCCATTGATATCACAAATAGTAACTAACCTAATCTTTGAGTCAATATTCATAATATCTACATACAGTTTTTGATAATTCATTGATCACTGATTTAATAAGGATTTAATAAAGTTTAAACCCAGAACAGACAGACTCTAACTATCTGATGTTGTTTAATCCATGTGCTACCGTGGGATTTCAGATATATTCAATATATCCACTCAGGATGGCAGTCATATTTATAACACAAAATCACAAATAGCTTCATATTCTTGATATTTCATAGTTCAACATCCTTGAATGCCGTTTTAAGGGAATACCCCAAGAAAAGTTTTCACAAACCTTCGTTTGGCAATTGTGAGTGCATTTTTCCCTCTCTGTGTAAGGCTGTAGACTATAGTTTTACCTTCCTTTTCTTCTGCACTAATAAATCCCATTTCTCGAAGGTTCTTTAATGCTGGATAAATAGTTCCTGGACTAGGCTTTTCTCCTTTTCTTCTTGCAATCTCGTCTGCCAGTTCCTGTCCGTGCATTGGTTGTTTTGAAAGTAAAAAAAGAATTAGAAATCCTAACATGCCTCTCATATCGCAGCAATAGTTATTGCCAAAACTTCGCATAGATAATATTGGATGTCCGATATATATAAATACATCATCCTACATTATATCGTATATCCGATATGAATAAAAGCGGAGGTGAATAATATGGGATATGGTTGCTGTGGAACAGGCTTTCAAAAAGCAAGAAGTTTTCTTACTAAGGAAGAACGAATTGCTTTGCTAAAAGAATACAAGAATGACCTGGAGAAGGAAACTGAAGGTGTTCTCGAAAGGATCAAGGAACTTGAAGCAAAATAACTTGATACTTATTTTTTCTTTTAAATTTAATCCTCACATATTATATTTTGCTGACAAGATTTTAGAGTATGACTATTCGACCTTACGCAGTTTGCTACTTGCTAATGATTCTCTTTTACTTATTGCTTTGATTCTGTAATCTTGTGCAACTTCCTTAGGTCTGTTATTTGAGGCAGCTGCTATATTTTGCAGTGTACGTGGTACTCCTAGTTCTCTGTATGCTATATATATACAACAACAACAGCAGCAGCCAATATACTTAAAACTGTTCTATCACGTGTTTCAACAGCATTATCTCTATTTGCCTGTCAGATAATAAAAAATTAGAAAGTGGCAGCATAGTAGCAGTAGAGTTGTAACATAATAAGAAAACAATTACCAAGTAAGTTATTAATTACTACTAAATTTAATTAGGTAAATGTGGAAAATAGTGGTAGTAAGAAATATGAGTTCAAATTACAATAACAACGCTCAATTTTTGCTTAATGTAATGATATGGTTAGGTGTATCCTTAGGTATCAGTCTTACCATCTCTCTACTATTACCATTTCCGATATCATTAGTTACTATAATAGGAGTATTCATTTTGCTTAATCTCTATATGAGAAGAAGAATGATGCAAAGAATGAGAATGAGAGGAGGAGTAAGAGGAGTATTTAGCTCAATGTCCTCCTCCCCAATGTCGGAAGACAATTCATTAAAATATTATTGTATGAGTTGTGGAACACAACACAAAGACATTTTCAGGCGTTGGAAACCAAAAGGAAATATGTACAGTCTAAGGTGCACCCAATGTGGTTCTGGTTTTCTCTCAAGTTATAACTTGGAAGCACCAATTTGTGGTAAATGCTTACAAAAAGCAAAATCTCTAGACTCCACTATAGATTATGATAAAGTATGCACCAAATGTGGCAAGAGTGGAGTAATTTATGGAAAAAAACAATGCCATTCTTGTTATTTTGGATTTGAAAAGAGTGAAGAGGCTTTGAGATAGCCAATATGGCTTTTGCTGCTATATTGAAGGTAAAATCCTATAATCAAATATAGCGATTCTACTTGTCAAAGATAATTGTAAATGTAAATCTATTCTTGTGCTCAAATTTTATGTTTAATTGATTCTAGCAATCTTCAAGAAAAAATGAGTAATGTATTGGTTTGAAGAATCTCTATCTATCAGAGCGACATTTAAAGTACAAGCTAACCATATCTTATAGAAAATAAGATAATCTCTTACTGTCTCAGCTTTATATAGATAGAAATAATAACAACCTGTTTACGTAAGTATTGTCTATATGAATAATATTTTGCTCACTAATCAATAGAGTGCGTTTTTTTCTTCTATTATTTCATTTTAAATGCTTATTGATCGCATGTGGAGAAAAGATTGCTGGATGCTTCATAGCTATCCTCTCTTTTGATACATGATTGAGAAATGTAAGCATAATGAGTTTATCTTTATAATAGTCAACGTAGTCTACTAAATCATCATTCCAATTACTGCTGGTGGTGGTTGTTGTTGTTGCTTTATTTCCACGAATAAAAGCATTTTAATTCATCATAGCCTCTTCTGTTTCAAAACTATGTACATCAGGTTTTTGGTCTGATGTCCTATCAGAACGTATTTTATCAATACCACAAGGTCATTTGTAGCATTCGCAAGAGCCATTTAACAGCGGTGGAGTAGAGACAATAATAATAACAACAATAACAAATCAAACTTTTTGATAATCGTATTTTATTATTATCCTAATTGTTCTTTTACTACTTTAGCTAGATCACCTATCGGTATTGGTTTACGGGCAAAGCATTTTACTGTTATTTTAGGATTTTCTTTTAAAAACTCTTCATAATGAGTGTATTCACTAGCTGTTAAAAAGCAAACCTTGACCTTATTGTCTTTCTTCTTTATTTCTCTATAAAATTCAAAACCATCTATTTTTGGCATTTTAATATCTAAGAGTACAAGGTCATAGAATTTAGGTTTAAAACTAGATAATGCTAGTTGAGGATTATCAAATGTATCAACTTCAAATCCTTCATCTTCTAGTGCAAGCTTTATAGTGAAATTAACATCAGGTTCATCATCTAAAACTAGAATTCGTCGTTTCTTAAGGGACGTAGTGTATCTATTAATTAAGTGATTAACACACATCTAAATCTTATTTTATTTTTTTAAAATAGGAGTAAAGAATTAAGATAACAAAACAAGCCTTGATAAATTGTTTCTCTCATTATTACTATGATGATAAGAACTAAACTTATAATCATATTTTTGATAATTTCTATTGTTCCTTTAACCATTTTCGGAACTCTAAATTATCTAAATACTGAACAAGCTCTTACAAAGGAAACTCTCAATAAACTTGAGACTCTAGCTACTTTGCAAGAAAAAAACATACAGAACCTAGTAGACCAAAATTTAGAAAAATTGAATTTGGTCTCTAGCAGGCTACAATTAAAGGTTGAATTAGATAAATACAATAATAATAATAATGGAAACAAAACTCAATCGCAGCAGTTTATTACAAGAATAATAAATCCAGTAAAATCTGAAAGTAAGAGCTTTGAGGACATTTATATACTAAGCCCTATGGGTCAAATAGTAGCTTCTATTAATAATGCGAGTATAGGTAGGAATCATAGTACTGATGAATTTTTCATAAAAGGAAGCAAACAAAATGATGTGACTATATTCTTTAAAGACCCAGAAGGAAATCTAAGAGTGTATCTCACAGGGCCTCTAATTCTAAATGATAACAAACTGGTAGGGGTAGTTTCTATAATATCTAATTTAGATACTTTGCTGTCACAGATTCAAACCTATGAAGGTTTAGGAGAGACAGGCGAATTTAACTTGGTAAAGAGAGATGATAATGGGGATGCTTTGTTGATTAATCCATTACGATTTGACCCTGCAGCAGCATTGACATTAAGAGTAGATAAAGATGATGTGCAAACACCAATCATTCAAGCACTCTTAAAAAATGAAAAAACTTTTACCAATATTGTAGACTATCGTGGTGTGCCAGTACTTGCTGTGACTCGCCATATAGAAGGAGTAGATTGGGGTCTGGTAGCAAAGATAGATAAGGCGGAGGGTTTTGCTGCACTTGATAATCTAAGGAATTTGACTGTTTTAACCGGAATAATAGTAGCTGCTCTAGTTGTAGTTGCCTCCTTGTTTTTAGGCCAATCCATGTCTCTACCTATAAGAAAGTTAAGAGATGCAGCTCAAAATATTGCCAGAGGAAATTTTGGCATGAAAATTGAAGTCAACAGCTCGGATGAGATAGGACAGCTTGCTAACCAATTCGAAAATATGAAACAGAATATACAGTATACAAATCAAAACCTAAACCAAATAGTATATGATAGAACAAAGAAACTAGAAGAAGCAAATAAACAACTTGCCTTGGCTAATGAACAGTTAAAGCTTAATGAGAAAGCACAGAAGGAATTCATTAATGTGGCAGCTCACGAATTAAGAACACCAATAGTACCTATACTTGGTCTATCTGAGCTTCTCTATAGTCAGATGAATAAAAATATGCCAGACGATGATAATGATAAAGGAAGAAAACAGTTATTACAACCAGAACAACAAGAGAAACAACAGCAACAAGATTTTTTGCAAAAGAAAAAACAACTTGAGAAGCTAGAAGTAATTATTAGAAATGCAAGTCGGTTACAAAGACTTACTGAAGACATATTAGATGTTACAAAAATCGAAAGTCAAGCTCTCAAATTAAGGTTAGAGAAAGCTAACCTTAAGGATCTAATATCAGACATAATAGGGGATTACACAAGAAGCGAAATTGGAAAACTTAAATCAAATGTCAAAATCAGATTTGAGCCTCATGATAAAGATAGCAGCATTTTGGTAAATGTAGACATGGGAAGAATAGCTCAGATTATTTCTAATCTGATAAGCAATGCTCTCAAGTTCACCGAAGAAGGATCTATAACTGTTGCTATTGACAAAAAAATCAGCAAGGATAATAATAATAACCAAGTCATTGTATCTGTAAAGGATACCGGTGATGGCATAGATCCAGAAATACTACCACGATTATTTACAAAATTTGCTACCAAGTCTGATGTAGGAACAGGACTTGGCCTGTATATATCAAAGAGCATTATAGAAGCTCATGGCGGTAAGATATGGGCTGAGAATAATAATAATACCAATAACAATAATTTGGATGAACAAACAAGAAGAGGATCTACTTTTTACTTTACTTTACCTTTGTTTTCATCTTCACCACCTTGATAATATACAGTAAAAAGGAAGAATAATTGTATACTTTATGATTGATCCTATATTTTTTATATTCTTTTATTATTTCTGTTTCTCATTTCTCTCTTTCTAATTGATGTTTATGATATTTACTAATCCCAAAGCAAATATTGTTTGAATTAGATTAAATCATTGCATTTATTCTCCTTAATAGCTCTTCAGTGGTAATGGGTTTCTGAATAAAGTAACGCTCACCTAAAGATTCATCCAATTCGAAACGTGCCTTTCTAAGATCCTCATAGAACATCTCACTAGCAGTTAAAAAACATATTTTTGCTCTACTGTCTATTTCTTTCATCTTATTATATAATTCAAATCCATCCATATCAGGCATTTTAATATCAAGCAATATGAGATCGTACAAATTAGCATGAAAGTTTCTTAGTGCTAATACAGGATCGGTATATACGTCGACTATAAACCCATTGTCTTCCAAAATGCTCTGTAGTGTGAAAGTGATATCTGACTCGTTATCTACTACCAATATTTTTTTTGAAGCCAATTCTGGTTCATTCATTTCTATATGCTCTTCCTTGTGATTGTGACTTTTAAAATTCTCTTATGTTGATGATTATTCAATGTCGAGATTTTAAATAATCATGAAGTATATATGGATTAATTACCACATGAGAATATAAGATTACTCTAAACAAGATGTATCTGATATCTGATACCACTATATACTATACTGCTCACACCAGATTGTGACGCTCAAACCGGAAGTCGAGCATACAAGACATGCTGCGTACAAAATAAATCCTTTGTTTGTTAACAGATGGTCTCCTAGGTCAATGAATGGTGAAGAATTAAATGATCAAGATATAATGAGTCTTTTTGAAGCTGCTAGATGGGCACCATCATCTTATAATAATCAACCATGGAGATTTATTTATGCAAAAAGAAATACTCAGCACTGGGATAGACTCTTCAGTCTGTTGTATGAAGGCAATAAGATATGGGCGGTAAATGCTGCTGTATTAGTTGTTGTAATATCAAGGAAGAATTTTGAGTATGACGAAAGACCTTCTATAACTCACCAATTAGATGCAGGTGCTGCGTGGGAGAATTTAGCACTAGAAGCATCTCTGCGTGGAATTGTTACTCATGGCATGGAGGGTTTTGACTATAAAAAAGCCAGAGTAGACTTAGGAATTTCTGATAACTTTGATGTTATGGCAATGATCGCAATTGGAAAGAGGGGACCAAAAGAAAATCTTCCTCCAAATCTTCAAGAAAGAGAATTTCCAAATGATAGAAAACCTTTGGTGGATCTTGTAATGGAAGGATATTT
>JAJNBK010000174.1 GCA_021155845.1 Nitrososphaeraceae archaeon | reverse complement strand
TATCAGAAAAACTGGTTTTCTATTTTCAAAGAGGAATTCGATAAGATGATTATTGCTAGACGTTTATTGGAACGATTAGATAATAAAGCAATAGATGAATTATTTTCGACCATAACTCAAGTAGAGACTGAACAACTTTCAAAAACAGGTGATTTTGATTTTCATTCATCAGCTTTAGCTAAAATGTTGGGAGCAAAAGGTGCGGCAAAAATAATAAAAACAGTCTTAGGTAATGAGATTAGGCGGTTGTTAAATTAAGCAAGATATAATTTGCATATAACTTTTCAATCGAGAATTAAGATCACTTCAAGCTATATCAAACATTGCTCATGTTAAAAGATGAATGACGTCGTGATGACTACAAAAGCACAAGAATAGAGAAAAAATACAAAGGGAAAAGATGATAAAAGGTACCATAGTGCACCACAGCCTTGTAAAATAATATTTATATTTATATATATATATACATATACATATTAGAGGTGAATATTATTTGCACCTTTGTTCCTAAAAAACGCAATTGACATACCATAATCCGTAAATGATAAATAGAGATTCTTAGTTAACATCCATTCTTTTCATCATCTTCTTTGCTGACTCATTTTCTTCGTTACCTGGAAACTGTCTTTAAAGAAATTTCAGTCTGTTTCCTAATTCTTTTCTTTTCTTCTTTTCTAATCCTCTTTATAGCCTCTCTCTTTCGATTTGGTGCTTCAAACCTTATTTTAGACTGGATATTCACAGCTCATAAATTATAAGAGCGACTTAACAACAAGCATAACAAGAAGATTAGAACAAATGATGCAGAAAGGAATGAAGAAACAAAGTGGAAGATTCGAGTCTCATAATAGAGCTTATGCTTACAGCATAAGGACTGAGATAGAAACACTTCAATCTATTTTTGGCTCAGATGATATACACTAGAGCAATAATAACATTCTAATGTGAATCTCATGAAGAACGGTGATCTGCTGAATCTTCATGTTTATAAGTGTCATCACCTTATGCTGTGACTCACAAATGGTAACGTTGATCCAGCAGCAACAGCAACAACAAGTAACATTGCACAACAACCATTGCGGTTAATATTGTGGCTATCACCATTATCGGAAACACTCCGGGTGCCCTAAAAATTAAATGTTACTCGTTATGGCTATTTTTCTTATGACTTACTAATTTTTGATAATCTAATACTAAATATATCACTTAGGGAATTTACTCTTATTTCTTTAATACTAATATATATGAATATAATGGATCTTCAGAGAAGATATTTATTAGTTTAGGTCTATGATTATTGTGCAATAAAGATTTGAGTTTTTGATTTGGGTTAAGTTTATTGCTAACTGAGCAACTAGATTAGTAATGAGAGAAAATGGAAAAAAGCATACCTTCTATGGGGGATATCCTAAATGCTCTTTCAGATGACAAGGCTTTAGATATCTTTAAAATTATTGCTCTTTCAAACTGCGATAGTAATATCCTTATAACAAAAACAAAACTTACCTTCAAGCAGTACTATTCAAAAATGGATAGATTGATAAAAGCCGGTTTGGTGAGAAAAAAGGACGGAAATTATCGTCTCACGTCGTTTGGTAAAGTTTTCTACAATCTACAAATAACAGCTGAAAATGCACTCAGCAGCTATTGGAAACTTAAGGCTATCGATTCATTTGATAACCTTTCAAAAGAAGAATACCATCGATTTATAGACAGCCTAATAGATGATTATAATATCAAAAGAATGCTTACAAAAGTATATTCGCCCTCTTGTTATTCTACAATGAATCATGTATTAGTACAAAAAACACCATTGACTAATTATCAACAACAACAACAACAACAACAACAAGAACAGCAGCAGCAAGTAAAACCTTCTTCTTTTAAAATCATGCTTGTTGATGATGAACAAGACACACTCATAACTTACAAAAAATTCTTGTTGGCAGCTCCTGAAGAATATAATGTAGATGCATTTACAGATTCATATGAAGCACTAAAGCATTTTATTAACTTGAATCATTCTTACTATGATTTAGTGATTACTGACATAAGAATGCCTGGTCTTAATGGGCTGCAACTATATCAGAAAATAAAGGCTATAGATAATACTATCAAGGTAGTATTAGTATCAGCACTTGACGCACTACAAGAGATGGCCAGTATATTTCCAGAATTAGACTTCAGAAATATTATTAGAAAACCATTAAATCAAGAGGATTTTCTTGAAAAGGTAAAGGCAGCATTAGCTGCTTGATATTCTTTTTACTGCATATGTGGTAGGTTCTGACTATAGAAAGATATGGAGGCTTCTTTAATAATTTGCATTGTATAGAATCAAAAAGAATACTTTAGTATATAGTCTTAGGTAGAATCCAATTCATTATTATTGTGTGGATGTAATTTGAAGGCTGAAAGAAAGATAAGCCATTTATAGTCCTTTTAGCGCTAACAACGACATTATTGCCAGCAATAAGTAGTGCATCATCAACGTCATCATTTGATGATAGTAGCACAGGTGAGAACTATTCAGGGTACTTGTCACAGTTGTAGGTATTCAAGGAAATAAGTTGATACAGAATTAATGAAAAGTAAAATAAAGTGCAAAAAATATAGGATATGAAAAAAGCCGTAGATGGAACTTAGTATTTATAAGACGATGTGACTCCTGTAATCCATACGACAATTCCATCTTTTCCACCCAATGTAGCAGGAAATAAATCTGAGATATTATATGGTATTGAAAAAGCTGTTGGAAGAGGAGTATATTTTATGTCTAATGTAAAAGAGAGAATGGACATTTGTTTTGATCATAGCGCTCCATCGATAGTAGTTGAAATTAAAGAGTATAGAAATGGATATATCGATATTAGAAGAAGAGGGGGGAAAATAAGAGCTTTTACTGAAATTACAAAAGACAATATTGCTCACTGTAAAGAGCTAATCAAATTAGTAGATGAGCTTCGCCATCTAGATGGAGTTAAAGGCGGTATAGCCGTAAGTGAAACAGAATATATGGCAACTACAGTTCTGAAAGAAGCACAGCCATTAACACAGGTAATATATAGCAATGTCAGAGAGGTTGTAGAACAAGGGCAATATATCTTTGATACTTTATGGAATACAGCAACTCCAGCAGAACAAAAAATTAGAGAAATAGTAGAAGGAACCATACATTATGAATCTAAAGTATTAGAAAATTATGATGAGATTTACAAACAAATAGTACATTTAGCAGAAACTTCTACTGAATTATCGATTGTTTCATCCTTTGGTGGAATGCAGTTAATTTACAATAACTTCTTTGATTTGTATAAAAAAATATTGGATAAATATAGAAAAGGAGAAGGCAAGGGAATAA
>JAJNBK010000173.1 GCA_021155845.1 Nitrososphaeraceae archaeon | reverse complement strand
AGACAATCTAACAAAGTGGATAATGATAGAAGGGATGCCCTTCTATAAGGATAAAGTCATGATGCAATGAAGGACTAAGTATGATGATTGTCAGAATTTTATTGTTATGGTTAAACTAAATTCAATTTTATATATACAAGATCATTACTATGAACTGTGAGACTATTATCCTCATTGCCATGATTGAAAGTTCAAAAAATATTAGACAGCAAAAGAATGGTCACAATAGTTATATCTGAATTTGATTATGGAGTCACAGAGAGAGATGCATTGAAACGGTGAACATAATTAGCAAAATGCATTCAAAGTCTTAATTCAATTGGTTTATAATAATAATAATTAACCTTAATAAGATTTCTTTTACGCCATTTCCAAAATTATTCTTATCTATGAATAGAATATACATAGAAAGATCTTAAAAATACAGTAGGAGTGCTTTATAGAGATTATAGAAGAAAACAGTCCAGCATATGCAAAAACTACTTATTATTATCATCGACAATTCTGGTAAACTGCGGAGCATCAATAGCAGTTCAGTTATTCGATTATTTTTTACATTATTGATAGTCTCGCCCGCAATAAAGCTACATCTTTAAACGGGATATGGAATAGCTGCTTCTTTCTGGCATTTGTTCAAATGATGGTTTTGCTTTTTCTATCAAGTCAGAAAGATCTTTATTATGAGGCTGGTAATAGGTATCCATATTCTGCTTTGAATTCCAAAAAGTTATAACAATTGATTCGTTCGAATCTTTAATGTTGTCCATTATTATATATCCTTCCATACCCTTTGTTTTTCCTTTCACTGCATTAAAAAATTCTATAAACATTTTTGTAATTTTATCCCTTTCACCTTCTTTTAAGCGAACTCTGTTGTGTTTGGCATACTTTATGTCTAATGTATCTTTCATGATGACAGATATTTTAGAGTAATTCTTAAGCATTCACTTTGTGTAATATCGTAAAGAAATTAAAACACAGACAGTTCATGTTAAGACTGTCTTCAAAAGAAGGTAGAGAATTTAATCAATAAGAAAATGCCGATTTATATCGATCATCCTCCAAGCTTGAGAACATGACTACTAAAGTTAAAGGTAATCATACTGTGTTACTGCAGCTTGAAGCACCACTCTACATCTGTTCTCTTGATTGTGTCTGAAGTACAAAGTATATCCTGTGTAATTGCTTTCTGTATAATAGCAGTAGATACAACAACTAATCCAGCTGAGAGCTTGCCGCTAATTCTCTGATTCATAGCTTTCTGCGCCTTCCTCATCCTCATCCTCTATGTGCCTTCTCTTTCAGTTGCTACATCATTCGGTCCTTCTGATCCGTCGTCAGGTCCATCAGCATTTTCTACTACTACATCATCATTTCCTTCCTCTAGGCCATCAGTTTTTTCTTCTTCTTCTTGTACTGGTAAATCTAGTGGTGGTGATGGTAAGGGTAGATCGTCATTGTCCTCTACTACTGCTAATTTTGTAATGGTGAATTGGTCTTTTATTTGTTCACCATTATTCTCATAAAATGTACAAACTAATGTTGTTCCATCAGATGATACCTCTACATTAAGAAATCCAAATAAATCCTTATACACAACTGCTCTGTATTTAGCGTCTGTATGCGAGACAGTAGAAGTAGCACCACCAGTACCTACTGTAGCTATTACAAGTCCATCAGTGTTATAATAATAGTTGCTTAAATCCTTACTAGTAATTATCGGATCTTTGCTGTCTTCAACATTGAATCTGAGCGGATATGTTCTCTCATATGTGTGAGCATGTGCTTGTAGTACCAATTTTATCCCATACTGCTCAAAAAGTGGATGGTAATATCGATCAGATTATGGTCATATGGTCCATCGATCGTAGAAGAATCACGGATATACATTATGCTATGAAAGAAAGGTATAATCCAATCTATATTGGAATTAGTAGAAGCTTTTTCTAAATCACTTTTTACAAAGGTTAGTTGTTCTTTTGCTTTATCCTTATTCATATCAAGATATTCTTTGTCTGTTGCTAATGCAATAAAATGAACATTCTGATAATCAAAGGAATAGTATGGCTTTGCAAGATTAAAATGGTTCATCAATGAGTTTAGTTTACTATAAGAGTCCACATCATGGTTACCTATTGCAATCTTCATCAGGTTATCAATAGGCTGTATATCCTCAAACCAGCAATCTGCAGAATCTATTTCATATGAATAATCACCTAATCCAAGTACCAATTCTGGACTTTTGTCTAATATGTTGTTTACAGTATCTATTGTGTCATCTGTACATCCCCAATCTCCTGCAGCTGCAAAATTAAAGTCAGGTAAAGTAGTAATAGTAGTGGCATATGCATAGTTAAAATGATCAGTTATAGAATTTCCATTTACGATGATTGATAACATTATTACTGTAGTTGCCAGCAGAGATAAAAAGGTAGAAACAAACATCTTTGATGATCTAAAGAGTATGTATTCTAATTAATTCCTTCTCCACTTCCTCTTTCTTCTTCTTCTCTATTATTCTCCATATCTACACTTGCGTCTAATGCTTCTATTGTTTTACTTCTTCTTCCTATAAGCCAGATGCCATCACCCATTTCAATGATTATCAAGCCTATAACTATGAAAATTATTCCAAAGTCGACTATTGTCAGCCGATGACTCTAAATTAATGTCAGTCTCTGGAATTTGATTATTACAATATTTACTTATTTGGTCTCTAGTTAGACTCGGGTTGTTCAGACTGAGATATATCCACCTCGGAATGCTTGCAAGAGCACAGGTGATTATAGAATACCAAAAGTTAGTACTACGTTTCCAACTGCCAGTATACTAATCCTATGAACATGCTTTCTTTGGAGTAGACACATTACTTGATTAGCTTCTCTACGTTTCTTGCTTATGATCATATGCTTTTTTATTATACAGGGTCCAAATATGTAATACTTATATAATTTAAATATATTTTTCTAAATATATTATATAATTAAATATTCTATAATAATATTATCTATGAATATTAGTAATCCTAGATGTTGAGGAATTTTCTATAATGATTTATTTATAATACAAACCATGATATTTTAAGGTGAAAACTATTGAGCTTTTGGGGTATTGAACCAGAAGATTGGTTTAGGAGATTCTTTGGTAGTAGTAGTAGGATGCCATCAATAGGAAGAGGAGGATGGTTTGGTAGTGATATGCCAAGACAATTTGAGGAGATGAGAAGAGAAATGCAGAGAATGTTTGAAGAACAATTTAAAGATATACCCAAAAGAATTAGTAAGAGAATATGAAACTCCGCAAGGCGGTAAGGTACGTGAAGTAGGACCGTTAGTATATGGTTATTCAATGACTATTGGACCTGATGGTAAGCCAAAAGTAAGAGAATTTGGAAATATAAGATCACCTTTTCGGTTAGGAGCAACAGGAACAACCTCCGCCGCTCAACCTATCATTACAGACGAAAGAGAGCCTTTGGCAGATGTAGTCGCATCGGATAAGGAAGTTAAAGTTGTAGTGGAAATACCAGGTGTCAATAAAGAGAGTATCAAAATAAATGCTTATGACAACTCACTAGAAGTAACGACTACTGATCCACAGAAAAAATATCATAGAGTTATTGATTTACCTCCAGAAGCAGATATTGAAACAGTTAAATCTACATATAAGAATGGGATACTCGAAATAGTCTTTAATAAAAAAGAACAGGCAAAACCTAAAGGAAAGGAGATAAAAGTAGAGTAATAAAATAGTAAAAAAATTATATCATCACATC
>JAJNBK010000172.1 GCA_021155845.1 Nitrososphaeraceae archaeon | reverse complement strand
AACACCAGTACCTATTACTATATTGTTTGTTTTAGCTAAAGCAGCACCTATCCATGGCCAGGCTGCAGCACCAGAAGCTCCAGTATGCCACCAAGGCATGTAATGATCACTTGACCAACATCGTTCTATACCATTTTTATCCATAATAATGACATCATTTAATAAATCAGTAGGGTTTACTTGTTCATGGGCTGCTTGAATACTAATTTTTACCATAATCTTTCTTTAATTCTTCTTCAGAACAAAATACGATATAGCAGTTTTGTATATTCTGGTTTATACAGATAAATAGTAAAATAACTAGTAATATGCATTCTCTAAAGGAATTTAGAGACATTTAGGGATTAGAATATCTTTAATACTTCAGATATAGTTGGATAATAGAACTTGAGATATACTCACGAAGATTTAGAAGAGAAGAGCTGTACCCACCTGCGAAAAACTTAACAAGTTACTTGGGCTTGGAAGATGATTATATTAAGTGGAGGCTTTTCATCGAAATCATGGAAAAGGAAGTAAAGCCTATTCCAGCTGGTTATCATACACTTATACCATACCTCGTAGTAGAGGACACTGGAAAGGCTATAAATTTTTACAAAAGAGCGTTTGGTGCTAAAGAAATCTATGGTAATTATACTCCTGATGGAAAGAGCATAATCCATGCAGAGATTAAGACTGGTGATTCAGTTCTAATGATGTCTGATGAATTGCCACATATCTACTGTTAATTATTGATAGATTTGCTTTGTAATTGCATAGAATTATGAAAGCAATTTGAAAGAGTTCTATTGCTATATCTAATTGACTTACTGGGTACCCACTTCCTGGTACTGCAATGAGGTACATTATTATCAGGATAACTGTTCCACCTATGCCGACATAATACCAAGGTTTGATCCACCTCTTAATGATAGGTATAACCCAGAATATTTGAGTTAGACCTGAGACGATAAAGAATATTGTAATGTCTATGGACATTTGCGTAAAAAACATCGGAACAATTGCGAGAGCGAGATGTAATACACCAGCTATAAAGGTTGATGCAGCAGCTGCATAAAATAATGCTTTATTAGTCAAGATTTGATCCTGGACTATTTCTTCCCTGAAAAATTAGGAGTATATCGTTGTACTGTAAATATAATGATTTTTTACTTTTTCTTTTATTTGTTTTCGACATATTCCTTCATCCATTAGATATACAAAGTCTAGACCTTGAGGCGGCTGAATTCCCCCATGATGGGACTGGATCCCGGGGTGATTAGATCCATAAACTGTTTGTATAGTTGATTCATATTTTCATCATTTCCACACTTTGCCATGTATTCATCTCGGTGTTTGCTATCTCTGTAGAAGACTTGCTCCACCCAAATCTCCTCGTCTTGGTTAGCTGATACAGTTTTCGCTATGTTAGTCCAGTCCTCCATCATGTTCTCAGTACTGCTGAGCTGAAAGTACTCCACGCGCAGAGCCCCGTGCTTCCTAGTTATGTCATTAGCTTGCTTTGCGATCTGCAACATCGCGTCATGGTTCTTTTTCGGTAGTCGGCAGATGAACTGCTGGACAATACTTCCAATCTCTTTCTCTTGCTCCATTTCTGTTTCGTTTGATTTAATCATGACCAATACTATAACAAGTAGTTTAAAAATATCTAAGGGAAAAAAGTTTAGTTACAGTTACAATACATCAAAGGTTGCATACGTATAAAATCTACTTTTTGCTAATGCAATAAAAGTTTCAAATCCTATTTCGCTTGAGCACCCCGTTACGACTGCAACCTTTTGTTCTTGCTCTGAAGTTTTAGACATATTTTTATTTCATCTCTTGATTGGTACTATTATTATTTGTCCTGACTTATCTCCTTTGCAAGAGCATCTATATTGTAATCAAGCATGTTTGGTAGTGTGGCTACTGGATTATAATCAGGATAGCGACTTTGCAATTCGCTTTTTATTAATATTTTATCTCCTTCAGTAATATTTGCTGCTTCTCTTTCTCCTCCTAATTTTGCTGCCAATTTCATTTGTTCTTCAACTAATGATCTGAATGTATTGAGGTAATTGAATTGTTCATCAAGTAAAGTCTTGGCTGCGCCAGATTGACCATGTCCCGGAAACAGAGTTTCTACGTCTGAGTATTTCTGCCTTACATATTCTATCTGTTTAATCCATTCTGAAATATGTGAGCGGCTTTCTGGACTAACTGCCCCTGCAAAGAAAGGATGCATACGATTATTGACCACGTCGCCAGTAAACATTATCTTTTGCAATGGAAGATAAATTAGCATCATATCACCAGCTTCTCCTATCCCAAGGTCTTCAAAACGGTAAGTTATTCCATCAATAGTGATATTTTCACCTGACTTTACGATCTTGTTAGGTAATACTACTTGATCAGAATATTCGTTACGGGGCAGAAGCTGCTTTGATAAGGCTATGTATCCTCCAGTATCGTTTTTCATAATATTAAACGTCGATTGGGTCGAGTATATTGATACATTGGCCGTTCCATTTAACAAGGCTGCTGCTCCATTTATATGATCTGGATGAGGATGTGTAATAATAACACCTAAAATAGGCTTGTTTATCTTTTCGACCTCATTTAGAAGTTTTTTAGCTTCAGAGAATTGGCGTTGTATGTCAACTACGACAACCCCATTTTTGGTTTCTATAATCCATGAATTGACTGGCGCCAACCCTGAAGAAGTATAATTATGAATTTGAGGGAAAAAAGTTGCATTGGTGCTTGTTTTATTAGAAGAAGAAGAAGATGATGATGATACAATAGTAGAATTCTCTTGAGCAAATACATATTGCTGCTGCTGTAATGTGTGACCTATGGGATTAATCAAAGATGTTACCAATATACCTGATGCTATAACTGCTAAGAGCATTATTAGACTTCTTATCATCATATTGATCTATCCTCTACAATACTAGTTCTCAAAGCCTTTTTCCTGTAGAATACTTTCACACATCCAGTTTTCAAATTCCTTGTCAGAGCTACTCTTTCTAACCTTCATTATAGACTTGGCATCGTCGCCAACTACATATCTTATCTCAGGCTCTTTTGAAGTTATAGCATTTAAGATAGCTCCTGCAACTAGTTTAGGAGGAGAAGAGCTATTATCCATCATCTTTTCGAATCCTTTTGATACTCTTTCAATTAAATCTGCATATGTAGATTCCGATCTCGATTTTGTATCAGCAGTTTTTAAGTTTTCGAAGGCCTTTGTCTTTATAACTCCAGGTTCTATTATAACAATATTGATACCGAATTGCTTCAGCTCATATCTCATAGATTCGGATAACCCTTCTAATGCGAACTTGGTAGCGACATACGCAGAAAAAAGAGGTATTCCAACTCTGCCTGCACCCGAACTTACATTTACAATTGTTCCTTTTCTCTGTTTTCTCATTATAGGTAACACTTCCTTAGTAACCCTTACAACACCAAATAAGTTGGTTTCAAATTGTTCCTTAACCTGATCAAGAGTCACATCTTCAATAGGAGAGAACAACCCATAACCAGCGTTGTTTACTAATACATCGATTCTCTTGTTTTCTGCTGCTACTATTTTATCGATTGCATCTTTAACAGATCTATCATCATTGACATCAAGTTGAACAACTGTCAATGGCAATTTTTCTGTATTGGCTATTTCTGCTATGTTTTTGGATTTTTCAAGGTTACGCATAGAAGCATATGTATGAAATCCACTCCTAGCTAATAGGAGAGCTATTTCAAATCCTATGCCACTTGAGCTACCTGTTACAAGTGCTACCTTTTTTATACCTTGCGTATGTATATTAACTATAAAAAGGTAAGCATATAAATTGGTAAGTGGTGATATAGTTAGCAGGTGAGGCATTGGTAAGTTGCAAGCCGGAGAAATCATGTATGGCATGGAGGGTATGAAAAGGTGTCCTGTTGATAATACGTTCAAGCTAATCGGTAAAAAATTACTATCCATATAGTACGCAATATGTTAAATAAGCAGACTCGGTTCAACCAATTTATTCAATCCATAGAAGGAATAAATCCAAAGACACTTTCTATAAGACTCAAGGAGATGGAAAAGAATAGTTTGATACAAACAAAGATTTACCACGAAATACCAATTAGGATAGAATATTACCTAACAGAAAAAGGTAAGGCACTCAAATCTATACTTGACCAGATGGCTGCTTTTTCCGTTCAGTATTGTGCTAAGGACATATTTGAGGATGGAAAGCCAAGAACCTTGTAGCAAGTTGTACAGCAGCAGTAGTAGTAGTAGCAGTGGCAGCAAGCAATCAGGTAAACCTTCAGCTGATTTTTCCAGACCAATTAAATCATCTAGCTATATGAGTTAATTGTAGCTTACCCCTTCATACATTTATCCAGAAGAGATAGGAGAAA
>JAJNBK010000171.1 GCA_021155845.1 Nitrososphaeraceae archaeon | reverse complement strand
TATTGGCTTTGCAAATGCAATAAAGCCATTTCTTCCATCCATCGGCAATATGCCATATCCAAGTTCCAGAATCTCTCTGTCTGTAGAATGTATTTTAGAGTCAAGAGTCATAGTTATATTATTATTAGCAGAATCTTTTGTTATTGTTGTCGAGTCTGCAAGAATATCACTCATTCTTTGATCCTGTACTTTTGAAGGAGTTCGTCTCATAGGTTCACCTATCCAGATATCAAAATCATCTAAGAGTATTTTTCTGCCACAATCCTCGCAGGTCTCTCCTATAAATTCTTTCTCCAACCTATTAATTTCATCCGGGCTTAGCTTCTTTCTTAGACTATATGTTGTCGGTGGTTGCTTATTTGGAATATATGAAGGCCTTCCCTTACCATAATCCCTACTTCTTGGAGTGACAAGTTTTTCACTGTTGCTCTGTTCTTCTTCTTTATCTCTTCTTTGATGTGAAGAGGGTTTAGTTAACACTATTTCATTTATTAAGCCTTCAATCTCTTGGTTTGAACGTAAATTACGGCTGGAGATGCCTGTATCCTGCTCTATAGGTGATCTAATTCCTGTTTCTATAATGTTTAATGCTACAGATGCAAGCCACTTTGATTCATCCAAACTTAATGAAAATTCATATTCACCTGTGTCTTCTTTTTCACGTATAAATCCTAAATATAGTAAAGTAAGTGTATATTCTGGGAATGCAATTTCTCTTACTAGATGTCTGGATAATCCTAAATCATATGCAAGCTTACTATAAGTATCTCTAAACTCGCGTGAAGAAAATTCAAATACAAAATTGTTATTTACTCGTTGATTATTATTACTACTGTCTTTTCTTATGTTATTATGATAATACTTTCTTGCAATGGCAAACAATACAATAAGAGAAAACTGAAAACCAGGCGTTGAATTAAATATGAATATGCGCAAGTCATTCTTTCTGTTTATCGCTGTTATGATGTTGCTATCATTTTTCCTCTTCAGTTTTCTACCACTTTTTACATTCAACAAAGTACCATGTAATTATAAGTTATTTTAAGATTATTCTCTGTTATTTCTTCTCCAATATCAATACAATTTTTTTGCAGACAGACAAAATTTTACATATGTCATTTTTACTTATTAGTTCTCTACACTTGCTTTATTTCTTTTCTTTTTATTTTTTCTTGTAGAAGCATTATTCCCTGAATAAGAGTTTCAGGTCTTGGTGGACAGCCAGGAACGTATACATCCGCGGGAATGACGCCGTCCACCCCTGGAAGCACATTATATGAATCAAAATATAGTCCGCCAGTAATTGCACAGGCTCCCATTGCTATAACATATTTTGGCTCAGGCATCTGATCGTATACTAATCTTAACCTAGGTGCCATCTTTCTATTTACCGTACCAAGAACAATTAAGAGGTCACACTGTCTTAATGAACCAAAGGCTTCAATCACACCAAAGCGTTCTAAATCAAATCTTGGACTAGATGCTGCTCCAAGTTCCACACTACAGCAGCCAGTTTCTAAATGTACAGGCCATAACGAGAATGCTCGTCCCCAATTGATAGCATATTTAAGCGGCTTGTCAACTGCTTCAACTAATATGTCTCCTAATTTACCAATAAAAGCATTAAAACCAGCACCTGGATCAGTTAATTTCGGCAACAAACTATCGATTTTTTTCATTGGGGTTCACATTTAGTACCTTTATCACGAGTAGCTTATTCTGTATTTTATAGAATAAAAGAATTGGAGATACATTGTATAATTTCGAGGCTTTACTCTTCTTACCTTTCAATCTCAATAGGCCAAATATTAAGACTCCAATAAATCATGGGTAGATCAGCTAATCTTGCTCCTTTTAATAAATACGACAGCACAAGCAAATTTCTAAATGATGGGGCACTTATCTTGTGTCTGTATGCTTTAGGGCTACCATCGCTTACAAGATAGTGCCCTAATGCTCCTCTGCCGGATTCAACTCTTCTATAAGATTCACCAGGAGGACCTTTTGGCGTAGGAGGAAGTTTAGACCTGAATGAGCCTTGTGGGATATCTTTTAAACACTGACGTATAATCTGGATACTTTGACGCAAGTCATAGATTGGAAGAATACTTCTTGCAAATGAATCGCCTGAATTCATTGTAGAGACTTCAAAATCCATCTTGTCATAGATTTCATAGGGCTCTTTTTTTCTTACATCATAATCTACCCCAGAAGCCCTTATCACAGAACCAGTAGTACCAAAATCTATGGCATCTTGTCTTCTCAAAATTCCTATCCCTTCACTTCGTTGCCTAAATAACGGGTTATTGTAAAATATCTTATCATATTCATTTAATCTCTTCTCAAAATAGTCTATGAACTCAAATGCCTTAGTTTTGAATTCGGATGGAATGTCGCTGCGGACCCCTCCAGGTACAAGATATGCATGCGTGATTCTTTGTCCAGAAGCCATATCCCCGAGGTCTACAAACAACTCTCTATCAGCTGTAGGCCACATAAACATTGTAGAATGACCTAAGAAAATTCCAAGTATTGCTAACCAATATAATGTATAATTTATCCTGTCTATCTCAGCCATTATTACACGAAGATACTGTCCTCTTTCAGGTACTTGTATACCAAGAAGTTCTTCGACAGCTAGACAATAAGAATAGAGGATGCCACTTGAGTCATGAATAACAGGTCTTTCAATATGTGGTACATTTTGCATAAAGGTTCTGGATTCTGACATTTTCTCTTCACCTCGATGGACATAACCTATATCGGGATCAGCATGTACTATTATATCTCCATCTACTACAACAACTATTCGCATATGTCCAGAACCAGGATGTTGTGGGTGTGGGCCTATGCTCAAAGTGATATATTTATCCAAATCTTCTTCTCTCTCAATTTTAAATCCTGGCGGGAAGTTCTGTTCTAGATTTGAATAGCCATTAGTGGGGGATATTTTTCTTGCATCTACAGTATCCATTAATATATCTAATTGCTCTTAGCCATTATAAGATAAATGAATTGTAACTATAATATCTAGCCTATCGCATAATTACATGAAATGGGACTTCTTTATCATTTGTAGTAACTTTGCATATTTACTAACAATAACAAAAAAATAATGAATGAAACTACCAAAATGAGATTCTAACGCATACGATCTCAATCGGGAAGGGATCTATTTATGTCTGCGACAAACCAGATCCTAGAAATCAATGCTCCTTGACATTTAGATGATATATTCACGTAACATCATATAATTTATAAAATTGTCGCGAGCTTTGGATACATTTGGAAAGCTGTAACTGCACATCCTAACAAATATTGAAATAACTCGAAGGCCATAGAAGACTTTTTAATTTTATAATTATGTAGAGTTTTCGGTTAGTTTATGAAAAGGAAAAATTGCACCTTATAGTAAACTTCCACTTTAAGAATACATTATATTACATAAATTAGCAAAGGCAATATGGATAGTAACATTAAAGTTGCTTTCTGGAATTTGGGTAATCTATTTGATACTTCATCTTCTTCTTCTTCAGTCATTGGCTCAGACCTTGAATTTACTCCAGAAAGAGGTTGGAATGATGCAGCTAAAGATATATGAGATTGCTCAATATACAGATAGTCCGGACATTAGAGGAATAGATACCTGCCTTATTTATTCCAAAAAGGTTTTCAAATTTATTGATGCAAAAAGTCACAATATCTATTTTAGATATCCAACACGCGATATCTTTCAAGTAAATCTATCAGTGATAAATAATAACAATTCTGAATTGAATGTATTAGTAAATCATTGGCCCTCAAGAACGGGAGGTCGCTTTGAAACAGAACCTCTCAGAATAGCAGTTGCTGAAAATTGTGCAAGAGCAGTGGAGAGCTTATTAAAAGTTTCCTTAGACTACCTGAAAGAAATGCCGGATAATCTTAAAGAAGACGAAGAGTCATTAGCTAAACTAAATCAAAAATGGAATAAGAATGTTTTAGTTATGGGGGATTTGAATGATAATCCTTTTGATAGAAGTATTTTAAATTATTTACGGGCTACTCCAGATAAAAATCGATTGATTCAATGGAAAGAAATATTTGAACATCCTAGTTTGAAAAAATGGCCAACTAATAAGCAGACTGATAAGCATAACTATCTTTATCAGCCTTCATTTTTGTATAATTGTATGTGGAACCTTATTCCAGATGGTACTATCTTCTTTGACGGAGGCTTAGATCTATTTGACCAATTTATAATATCAAGAGGATTACTCAATGGAGAACAAGGATTAAAAATGGATTTAAATGAGATAAAAATTGACAAGTCGACTAAAATGTCCAACCACATTCTTGCAGGAAATTTTGAACCTATTGGCCAAGAAAATAAAATTCATCCAATATTCAAAGAAAGCCCAATGTCATTTGAATATATCAAGAAGAAGGCTAACGGAGAGGTAGAAAAGTTTCCAGCTGGTAGAGATCCATTGACTGGGTTTAGTGATCATTTCCCTATTCAATCAGTAATCAATATACTATAATGATAACTTTTGAAATCATAATGCTAAGAATTAATTATACGAAGAGTTTCAGCAATTATTCACTCTCTTTTCTCTGGTATCTTAAAGTAGCAAAATGAAAGAGTAACTTTCTTTTCATTGTTGAGTAGATGGTTCAATAAATATATATATATATATATATAATGAAAATGAATTGTATCTGTTGTAAATGTGAATAGCCCTCGTATTAATGTCTAATTCTAGTTGACTTATTACAAGTATAGTAAGACTTTTCTAGAGACTGCAAAAGAGCTTAGAATGTCGCCAAATAATATAAGCATTATACTAAAGAAAGAAGAAAAATAAAATAACAGTACTACGACTAATAATCAACAACCATCTTATTCATCTGCTGCCAAAGCCTATGAATTATTTTCTAATGGTAGGGCATTTGTAGAATTAGCCATAACCCTAAAACTATGGCAGCCAAGGGTATCTAAAATGTATAAAGAATATTGAAACATTAGGCTAGTAGATAAAATCTTTTGCGCTTATAAAGAGTTAGGAGATGAGGTTAGGATATATTGTAAGGTTTGCATAATTAGGCAAGAAGGTGTCACTGTATAGCAGGTTATGAATATTCTTGCAATTGCCGATAAGGAACCACCATACCTTGGATTAAAAGCTCTTGGTAGTCGATTTAATATCTAACAAGCTTTACAATATGTTAATAAAAGAATTAGTAAATAGGCCTATATAAAATATCAATAGAAATTCTTTATTTATATATAAAAAAATATAGAATTCCTAAAAAAAGATAATGAAAGCCTTTATAATTACATAGCTTAATTGTTTTGATGAAGAACTCAATCATCTTAGGTCTTATATCATTGCTGGCTTTATCAGCAGTTGGAACATTAAGCAACGTATCAACACCAGCCTTAGCCGCTGAAAAGTATGCAGAGGACAAAATTAACAAGATATATGAAATATGCGATAAGTTAATTGACTACTATGACGACTACAAATTCGGCGACGACAAAACCTACAACGTATACAAATTGTGCGAAAAGTTAGTTTATGAAATACCTATCTATGACTCATATGATCCATATGATCCATATAACACATCTGACTAAGACTATTAAACAGTAATCCCATAAAATTTCTTTTTTTCTTTTTCAATATAACTAATAACATTTTATTAAAGTCCAAGATATATTATTTGATAATAAATGATGAAAAAGCAACAATAGGAACTACACTGCACCCCAACAATATCATCTCCAATTCACAAGTTTCAATATATTCGGCTAACAAGGACTTTTTTGAGTACTATTCGTGTCTTGTGAATCTTTCAACGAATATTAGAATGGCTATTAGGAGATAAAAGTGTATTACAATCAGTAGTTAATATAGCCGTTCAGGTAACAGCGACCCCCAACTAAGTTTTTCATTCTATCAATAACACCAATTTTATTATAGCCTATGCAATAGAGGTAGTATTAAACGCACCAACAGAGCAGAAAAAATTGTACTACCACCATCAACAAATCTTCTATTTTCATTCTTTGAATTTCATGATGATAATTTCATCATAATCCGGTTAAGTATTATTAGTAAAGTATTTTCATATTATACATCATTATTTACATTAGGTATTCTATTATTTTGTGTTTTCATTCATGTCCATATTATTATTGTCTTTCATATTGACATTGTTATTATTACCCATATCCATCGGAGTCATATGCATGCTATCATCCATAGCTGCATTATCTTTACCAATCTCAATACCAGTTGGGATTTCCATTAGCCCAAGTAGTGCCAAAACCCCAACGATCATAAAACCAATCCCTGCACTCCTAGCAACCCATATACCCCCACGTAACCATATTTTCTCTCCGAATATTATAGCTGCGAATAAGGCCATCCATAACAAATTCATCCAACCTAAAGCTATCATTAGCAGAAAGTAAGGCCAACAGCATCCAAGACAATATAAGCCATGATATGTTCCCATCTTGGCTGCTCCAATTGTTCCACTTCTCCATCTTCTCATAAAGAAGCTCATTGGAGACTCACAATATCCAAGGCATTTTGTTTTCAGCGGACTGAATTGATATAATCCTGATATTATCAGTAAGATTCCAAATACTAAATCAAGTTGTTGTTTACTAATTAAGGAAGAATTCATTCCCATGAACAAATAATTGATTGGGACTGACCATGCTATTAGGAGGACAATACCTGTGAAAGCCCATACTACAAGATAGGAGCCAACGAATAATATTATCTTTAATGAATACGATGGCCATCGTAGAAATGCTAATAATGACGATGACTTCTTTACTTCTTCTTTCTCCTCTTCATTCTCCTTCTCTTTACCAACAATCAGAGATGATTTTTCTTCTTTCACTCTTCTATTAACTCTACTATTGTTGTCACTTTTAATCAGTCTGTCGTAGAGTAAAACCATAGGAGAAATTGCTGGAAACATCATTGCAG
>JAJNBK010000170.1 GCA_021155845.1 Nitrososphaeraceae archaeon | reverse complement strand
AAGTCAGTAAAGGAAACAATAAAGAAGAGTAGAATATTAATACTTTCTATTTACTTAAGTACAATAATACCTATTACAAAATTTCTTTCCTAAACTTTTTTCTCATAGCCTATTTAACTTCATATCCATTTTAAAGAGTCTCTAACCATATTTTGAAACATCGCAGCGTGATTAGATGCAAAGCTTTGTCTCTGATTTGTATCCATAGAAAAAACCCCTTTCTATTGCCTCGTATTGAGAGTTCCCAAAATCTATTACACTGGCAAGAAATGAAGCAATATCAACACTCCGTGAAAATATTGAACCTTTTTTTTGTATGAATCCTAAATCCGTTCTTATGAGAGAATTGTCTGATGCCACGAGATAATTCTGGGACTTGTTATCTGTAAAAACGTAATTTGCCTTATGCAATTTCCCAGTTAAAACTCCTGCTTGGAAGGCTAATGTTGAGAGCTCTGGCGTAGGAATCCCTAACTTTTGTAGATTCCTTCTCATATCATAACCCTCGTTATGTATCATAACTTTTCCTAGAAGAGGAGGAGCAGAGGGGTGAGCCAATAAAATGGACGCAAGTGTATAAGTGAATATTAAGAGATATTCGTGAAAAACTTTAGTAGATTTATTTCTTTTGACAACCACTTTCCGTCCACGAAGATATTCTATAGATATATCTCTTTGCCAGTTAACAAAATACAAATTATTCCTTTAATATACGGTGATTTCCTCGTATAAGTTTTCAATATATATTAGTATGCAATATGTAATAGAAATAAGAAATATTGCAACTACATGAGGGACATAAAAACGCTAGAAAATTCTTTAATTCTAAGACTGCGTCTAGTTATGACTCTATCGTTCGTATTACTACCTTTGGACAGGATTATCTTTGGAAAAATCATATATTAAGCATCCTTGATAAAAGAGAAAATATTCTCGACCTCGCTTGTGGAACTGGAATCCTTTCTTCGCTATTATCAAAAAGTGATAAAAAACAAGTAATAGGTTTGGATTTAGCCTTAGATTATTTGAAAATTGCAAAAAAGAAAAGAAGACACGACTTCTTTATTAACGGTAATGCAGAAACATTACCTTATAAAAGCGATAGTTTTGATACTATCATATCATCATATCTGGCCAAATATGTGGATATGAGAAAATTAATAGAAGAATGTTGGCGTGTATTAAAGCATAATGGCATCATAGTTTTTCACGACTTTACTTATCCACAAAATGTTATTATTCGAACCTTATGGGATGCATATTTTGTAGTTCTTCAAATAATTGGTAACTTTGTAGGTTCTTGGGCAGTTGTATTTAGAGACTTGAATAAAGTTATAAGAAATACTAAATGGGTAGAAGAAATGATGTATGTTGTACAACAGACAGGATTCACGAGCATTTCCTGCGATTTTTATACTGTAGGAACGGCTGCAATTGTTTCAGCAAAAAAGCCTTGAATAAAGATACCCGTTTAAATGAGTGGTTTGTGCCTAAATTCGGGCCTATAAAGTTTCGTATTTTTATAGGAATGCTATTTCTTCCATATACAGGCATGTGCATATCCTTTACAATAATCGGTTCTCTGCTCTCTCCTATCGTATTGTGGGAAAGAGTTATTGCTCTATCTGTTATTTATGCTCTAGCACTAGGACTGTCAGCACATGCCGCTGATGTCTTGGGCTCCAAAACTAAGCCATGGGGGAATTACCTCAACAAACGACAATTATGGTTGTTAACAATTTCAGGTCTAACCGTTGCATATACTATTGGAGTTTATTATATAATTTTTTATGTACCACTACTTTCCATAGTTGCCATACTAGAAGGATTTTTTGTTTTTGCATATAATTTGGAACTGTTCAAAGGATTTTTTCATAATAACTTCTGGTTCGCAGTTTCTTGGGGAGTATTACCAGTACTGGCGGGATTTATTATGCAAACTAATTCCATTGGAATCTTATCACTAATTGTATGTTTAATCGCAGGTCTGGAAAGTTATATCGAAATTAGAACATCTAGACCATATAAAGAATTGAGAAGAAATGGACGTCACAAAAACAGAATGAAAAAACTCGAAACTAGACTTAAAATAGTTAGTTTAGGAACAATAGTTTTTAGTACCATCTTGGTTGTTATTAGATTGGTAGCCAGATAGTTTTTAATTCTGTATATTATTGTAAAAAAATAATTGGTTGTTGTTTCAGTAACTATAAAAGATTTTGGATGGTATATCTTAGAGAAGATAGCCGAGCTGGAATGCAAAGCCGATCTCGGAAACTGGAACAATAGAGCAAATATTGAGTATATTGACTAACTCCAAAACCGAAGTAAAAATTTTAAAACAAAAAGAAACTCCTGAGTTGATCAAAAGACAGATATGTATTATCAATAAAAATACCGGCGAAAGATTAGCGTATGCAAGATCATATATTTTTCCTATGTATCTTCCTAAAAAAATAATGGACAAAATTAAGGAGAAAAATGAAGGTATAGGAAATATTATTGTAAACTCTAAATTAGAAACCTTTAGACATATAGTAAAAATAGGTTATGATTCAAAAACCAAATCTGTATTTAGAATTTACCAAATTATACATAAACGTCGAGTGGCCTTCAAAATCAAGGAGATTTTTAGTATTTAAATTCAATATTGATTAAATATGCAAAAGATTTGGACCGGGTGGGATTCGAACCCACGACCTCAGCAATGCCAATGCCGTATCCTACCAGACTAGACGACCGGCCCTGCATTAATCAACAGTTTTATTAGGATATTAATACGTTTAAGATAAAGTAACAATATTATAATTATCCTAATTTCTCAGTATTGATATAGCGTGGCACTTGAGCAGTCTATTGGGGCAGTTATAAGATATTGCACTTCCGTGGAAAATGCAGAATCTGAATTTTTACTCCTGAAAAATAGAAGAGGGTTTTGGGGTTTTCCACAGGGACATAAAGAAAAAGGGGAGACAGAAATACAGACCCTAATAAGAGAAGTATTCGAAGAAACAGGACTAGTATGTTTGTATATTCAATCATATATAGGTAGAATCCATTATTCTTATTTCAAAGCTGATGGGATGAAATCAGAAAAGGAGGTCAGATTTTATTTTGCAACTACGACTACTAGGAATGTAACCATCTCAAAAGAACACGATGACTATAAATGGGTAAAATTTTCAGATGCTTTGTGTATTCTTGACCATCGACAGCTCAAGTCCATACTGGTTAGAGGTCACAGAAAAGGTCTCTATTGATTAATTAAACTGGATAACCTACAGACCATAGTAGAAACGTTATGGTAATAGATTTATATCGAATCTGTAGAGGAAATGCAGAGGATACAGAATAGAAATGGCGGCTGGTAGACATATAGTTTTAACAGCGGACCGCAGTCTGATGACCAATTATAGAGGAAACTTCCTTTACGGATTCATTGCATGCGGACCTTATGAACTAGTGCCTGAATTTGTCTTCGATAAATTATTTTGTCCAAGCGTCGAGACCGACAAAAGTACCGGAGAGGTTAAGGTTGCCCAATGTGGATTAAGACGGATTGAAGGAGCCCTTTTGAAAGAATACAAGCGTGAAGATATTTTCCTTGCTCATCCAGAGATGCTTGATAAATGTATAGGATCAGATACAAAAGTGGTGGGTATTAATGTAATGGATCCACTAGGTATGGCACCAGTTACTACAACAATGTCTCCAGAAAAACTGTCTTACGTTGCTATGAAATTTAAGAAGATGTGTGCTTCGATTATACAATTAAAAAAGAAGTATGACTTTAAAGTCGTCGTCGGTGGAAATGGTTCATGGGAATTGGCTAAGCCTGACAGAATGAAGATCCATGGAATTGATACAGTTGTGATTGGCGAGGCTGATGAACTTGCATTGGACCTTTTTCATGATCTAGAGGCAGATGATGCACCAGAATTATTGCACACATTCGTTAGAAATATTGACAATATTCCTCTGATAAGAGGGCCGACGATAAATTCATTGATCGAAGCAATGCGTGGCTGTGGAAGGGGCTGTGACTTTTGTGATGTCAACAAACGTTCAAAGAAAGATATACCATTGGATAGGCTTCAGACGGAGGCTAAGATTAATTTGAAATATGGCTTTGATTCTATTTGGCTTCAGTCAGATGAGATGCTCCTTTATGGATGTGACAACAAGAATTTCATTCCAAATTCTGATGCAATATTGGATGTGTGGAAAGGATTAAAATCTGTGGGCGCAAATTTTGTTGGAACAACTCATATGACATTATCAGCTGTGACGTCTTCACCTGACCTTATCAAGAATCTTTCAGCAGTCAACAATATGGATGCAAGTGGAAGATGGCTTGCCACAAATTTAGGAGTAGAGACAGTAGCGCCGAGAATGGTCAAAAAACATCTAGGCGTAAAGACCAAGCCATATCAGCCAGAGGAGTGGGGTGCGGTAGTAAGAGAAGGTTGTAAAATTCTAAACGAAAATCATTGGTTTCCCGCACTGACTCTTATTATAGGATGGCCAGATGAAACGCCCGATGAGACGCAGTATACAATAGATCTGATTGAGGATTTCAGAGAAATGAATATGAGAGGTTTAGTTGCGCCACTACTTTATCAAGATTTTTCAGAAAAGAATTCAATGCACTTTGGAAACTTAAATGAAGCACAATTTACTTTATTCTGGAAATGTTGGCAACACAACTTATGGGTAATCAACGATATAATTCCTATAATTATAAGAAATAAGACATATGGTCCTGCAATGAAACTATTCATGGCCGGCTTAATAAAGGCTGGAACTTGGGCTATAATGAGATATCTTCGAGGATTATCGAAAGATCTCTTTGATGGGCAGATCCCTGAGGATATTGTTGATAGGTACACCAGACAGAGATCAGTGACAGCACCAGTACCACCGCGTCTCTAAAACTGTAATTTTTTTCAATTATTACATTTATTATTTAGATTCCAAATACTGGATTGCACTGTCTGCAATAGTTGCATTTTTAGGTGTCAAAATGATAAAGTAATTTTTATCCGCTCGTTCTACTGCTGAGACTATTTTATATTTCTTAGTCGAAATGTCAAATTCTATCATTCCTGGCTCTATCTTACCTTTTGTATAAATCATCATGAGTACATCTCCCGAAAGTGGCGTCAAAGGGACAATGGAAAACACATAGCCCTTATAGGAGCTGACAGGTAGAACCTGTTTCATATATGGTGCAACTGACACTAGGTAAAGAAAAACATCTTCTACTGTTGAGAATTCTTCAAATTCAAATTTCATACATTAGTTGTCGACGTTTCCATGATATAAGGCTTTAAAAATGAAAAAAGAACGTAATTTATCCATAAGATTCGAACTTTACGTCATAGCTTCCATCTTTTCTCTTATTTCGTTCAGTAACAAAACCCTTTGGAACCAAGTAATCAAGTGCACCATCTACAGTACCCTGCCATCCGCATACATAAAATGAAGTATTTTCTGGTGTTATTTTTTCGCCGACTAGTTCTTCCAGGGGTGATCGGTCTATTCCTTTCTGACCACTCCATGTTCTATTGAACCATTCTTGGGGCCTGCTGATGCTTGCTCTATACCGGAAATTCCATTTATCCTTTCCTTTATCTAAGCTGTCTTCTTCCAAATCCGTTAATAGTTCTCGATAACTTAGTTCATCGACGTAACTTGCTCCGTGCAAGACAATTACCTCACGCTTACTTCCAATTGATTTTAGATGTAATGAATATGCTATAAAAGGTGCCAAACCTGTACCGCCTCCTATCATAACCATTCTTCTGTTATCAGGCGATCCATCATGCATCTTTTCATTAATAGTAAATATTCCAACGGGTTTGACCCAAAAGATTTCGTCGCCTTCTTTTTTATTGAACAAGTCAGTGGTGAGTCGACCTGGAACAGGTTTTCGTACCCATCTAATAAGCAATTCAAAATGTTTTTTTTGTTCCGGTGGAGAAGCAATAGAGTATGCCCGTCGTATTATCTTCCCTTCGGCTGGTAGATAAGTTCCCAAAGTAACAAATTGGCCAGCTTTGAATTCTGGAACAGGACCGTCAGAAGGTGTTACACGAATGATAACAAGGTCTTCCTTGAGTACACGGACATAAGTTACCGCTCCCTTATTGTCAACTACCATACAATCCTCAAATTCAATTTATGCTAAATAAATATATTGTTATCGTGTAGATACGTAATCTTATTTGGAAAGTAAATGCTTTATTAAATAATGACAAGATGGTTCAATACAAAAGACTTTTCTCGCAATTCTAATGAAATAGATCAACTTATACAAACCATAAACGAACAAAGTGCAGAACAGAGGCAAATAGTAGACAGTTTTAAAAATATTAGAGGTAAATTAGTTGAATGTTATGTATATTATGCAAGATTATTAGAAAAGGAAGTGATTAGATTAAGTAAAATAAAGGATATGAAAGATAGCCAAAAGTAGTATTAAATAGGCATGAAGGAGATATTTATTTTTATTATTTATCTTGGCAAAAGTTAGCATCACTATATTATTCTCACACTCAAGACAAGATGGATCTTCATTGACTTCTATTCTCTGCGTCTCTAATTTTCCTCATTATTGAAATACAATGCGATTTCTAATCCTACCGAGCCTTTCTATAGAAATTTCAACAATGTCGTCATCTTTTAGATACTTTGGTTCCTTCATGGACATTGCTACGCCTGCTGGAGTTCCCGTTGATATTATGTCCCCAGCTTCTATTGTCATAAGCGTACTCAAACTCGAAATTATCTTCTTTATAGGTATTACCATATTTATACTAGATGAATTCTGTCGCATTTCTCCATTAACCTTGGTGATGATCTTTAAGTTCTGCGGATCCTCTATTTCGTCTTTAGTTGTTATCCAAGGACCACATGGCGCAAAAGTATCAATACTCTTTCCTCGCGTGAATTGTTTGTCTTTGAACTGGATATCTCTTGCAGACACATCGTGTAAAATCATATATCCAAAAACAGAATCAAGCGCATGCTCTACCGATACCTTTTTAATATCCTTTCCTATTATTGCAGCAATTTCTGCTTCGTAATCTAAACGCTTAACAAACGAAGGGCAAATAATGTCGCTAAAGGGAGGATTTAATGTAGTCCTTGGTTTCATAAATATTACGGGTTCATCAGAAGGTGTTAATCCTGCGTCTTTGGCATGATCATAATAGTTAAAGGCGAGACAAATTATCTTGGATGGATTAGGTAGAGGAGCTAACAGTCCAACATCTTCAATTCTGTGAGTATATTGCAATTTCCCTTGATGTTCATTTACTTCACCTAACCAACCTTCAAACATAAATTCCTTAATGCGAGGAGGAATAGGAATGCCTGTTTGTTCTTGGATCTCCGATTTTGTGATTATTCTCTTTTCGTCCTCAGAAACAATGGCATACGTCTCACCTATCGTCTCATTCTTTATTCGTGCGATCTTCATTATTTTTTATCTACCTATGAGTGAATA
>JAJNBK010000169.1 GCA_021155845.1 Nitrososphaeraceae archaeon | reverse complement strand
ACATTATTCCATGCTTTTTGACAAAAGCATAGGAATCATGAAAGGCCTTTTTGGAGAGACTGCAGAGATTGAACTTAAAAATGCCTACAATATAACGGCTACAAATTTTATGAAGAACCTGATATTTTATGGGAAGCCCCTTATAGCCAGAATGAGAATAGTTTGGATTAAAGACTATGAAAGCATAGTCTTTCATATTAATGAATTTAAAAAGTATTTTTATAACTTTGGAATATATGTTGAGGAATCTGAAGTAAAAGCAGAGTGTTTAGGAGAATTAGATAAAATTGAAAATATTCTCAAGGAGCGAAACAAAATTAAACAACAAATTAGCCAGAATCAAATTGGTGAAGGTGAGTTGAGGCGTTTTGGTTGGCTTGAAAGATGGATACAAGATGATATAAAATGTCTTCACTGGAATTTGTAATTGTCCTAGACGATAATTTTACATATTGCTTATCGTAATATACTCTATAGTGCAACCCCTGATATCTATTGTTATACCCACTAGAAATTCAGCAAACACATTAGATAGCTGTCTACAGTCGATTGTTAATCAAACATATCCTAACACAGAATTGGTAATAGTAGACAGTCAAAGTACCGACAGAACCATTGAAATAGCAAGAGAATACTCAGCGAAGATCATTGAAACACAATGGGGACTTCTTGGAGCCAGGTTCTTGGGATTTAAGGCTAGTAAAGGAGACTATATCCTATACCTGGACTCCGATCAAATACTTGCCTGTTCAAATATTCTACAACGTTCCCTCTCAATGTTTCCTAATAATGATATGCTCTATCTTGAAGAAGAATCCTCCAGGATAGATTCTTTTTTGCAGAAATTAATTGCAGCAGATCGTAAGTTAGTAAATAAGTTATGGGAAAGAAATATTGATCCTCTTTCAGGCTTCCTAATTCCTAGGTTCTATAAACATTCTCTTCTTGATGCAGTTTTTAAGAAGCTAGATATTGTTTGCCATATGCATGAATTAGGGATCAATGAGGACTGTTTGATTTATTACTATGCACACAGATTAAGCCACTCTTCTAGGATAGGGGCAATTTCTAAGGCGCTGTTACACAAGGACCTATCCTCTCTGATAGAATACTTCCATAAAAATTACATATATGGTAAAAATATGAAGCCCCTTGTTAAAAATAGTCTTTACAAAAAACTGATCTTGAGGAATATCCGATTCCGAAAAGGTCTGACATTTGATATTCAGTCTGCACAATCGATCGCTTTGAGAGTATTAAAGATTGTTCCATTTCTTGCTGGTCTTGCTATCGGAAGAACAATACCTTATACGAAATAATGTTGGGATAGTCAAACTCCCTAGATATAGGCAATGTCCGTAAAACCTTCTTAATCTAATGCTAGGAAAAAAAAATGAAGAATTGGCAAGATGAATGAATCTTGTTTATGACCAACCTAGAACTTTAGCCGATTTTGCAGCGGCGTCATCTAGTGCTTGTTCAGATTCCTTTGCACTGGAGAAGACTTCATCCAGTGCTTGCTTTATATGATTGGATATCTCTGAGTACTCAGGGATGCTAGGTCTACTTCCACCAAACTCAATCATAGAGATCATTTCTTGATAATAGGGGATGGACTGCTCTAACTGCATTGAATATGGGCCTTCACCTATTGATGCTTGTGTAGGAAGGTATCCGTACCGCTGTAGCCATGGTGCAAAAATTTCAGGTTCTAACATTACAGTAATAAGTTCCCAAGCCAGGTCTTTGTGAGTAGAGGTAGAAGGAATACCAAACTGCCAACCACCCATCATTGTTGTTGTTTGGACACTGTCATTTGGTACTGGAAACGCAGGTAAGAAACCTACTATCTCCGCAATATTCGTTCCTCTAGGGAAGATGCTAGGCATCCATGATCCTGATAGCATTACTGCAAATTTCTTGTCTACAAACGGGTCATCAATTCTTGGTTGCGGTTTGAGCCCTATGTCAATTTGCCTTTTGAGAAATTCAAGGGCCCTGACTCCTTCAGTGCTATTATAACTTGGGAACCAATAAGAATCCTTTGTTGGATGTCCGGGTCTGTTTTCAACTATAGATCCACCAAGCATCCACAAATACGGATACCATACATCAGGTGCATTAACATCACCGTTGAGGTGCATAGGTTGCACTAGCGTGGAAGTGCCTTCTTCTTTTTCAGCCTGAATAGTGCTATTAATCTTTTTTGCGGCTTCAAGATATCCTTCCCATGTTCTTAAAGAATCTGGACTTACATTGGATTTTTTTAGGATATCCTTCCAATACCATATACCCCGTACATCAGTCCAGGCCCAGATTCCGTATATCTTGTCATTGAAAATGGTACCGTCTAAATTTGCTTCATAAAAATCCGGTAATTTTCCCCAGTCTTGGGTTTTATTGGTCAGGTCAGATAAAAAGCCCTTTTCAGCTAACTCTCCAAGCCAGATCTGATCAACTGAAATTACGTCAATAGCAGTCTTGTTTGATAGTGATTCTAAAAGTGCTGCCCTGGTCATATTATATGGAAAAGTCGTATAATTTAGCTGAACGTCCAGCTCAGGGTGTCTTTTCCTTAACTCCTCTAATGCAGGCTGAAATAAGGTTTGCCATCTATTAGGATCGCCTAAATCGGTCAAAATGGCTCTAAGCATAACTTGATTGTCCTTTTCTGTTGTTGCCTCCGCTATCGACACTAAAGTATTAGCATTAGAAATGAGGCCAAATGCTATAATGTAAAAGAAAATAAAATACAGAGAAATTGCTCTATTGGAAGATTTTGCCAATCGTCTAATCATAAGGATGAAGCAATCTACAGCAGAGTCAGATTAAAAGTCTCTGCTGTATATCATATCCTGAATTTTTGTCCTCATATATCTTGCTCATCTCAAAGCGGATTGAGAGAAACCAATAACCTCATATAATAAACCAGAGTTACCAAACAAAAAGACAGACGGAGAAGGATAATACAATGTCAATTAATCAAACCGATGCAAAAGCAATCTTAGATAAAGTTTTATCTATTGACACTAGGATTTGGGCTGTATCTATAATAAGAAGCAATGGAAATATTCTTGGAGCCAAATCTAAGCCATCATTCAAAGAAACATTTGGTGTAACCCAAGACGGTGAAAGGTACGGTGGAAGTTTAGCAGCTGCTACTCTAAGTGTGGTTAACGAAGTGAAAGGTATTTTTGGTGAAGCCCAAATAATAATCACAATTTATAATAACTGCAAATTGATGCTGCTGAATATATCATCACATGAAATACTAGTTGGACTGGCATTAGAACGTTCATTTGATTGTGAAGATGACAATTTCATCGAAAAAATAAAACAATTGATAGCTGCCGAAGTTAATACCAAACTATGACTATGCTTCCCAGAGTAGCACATGCTAATCGGCTTTAACATATGAAAAGTCTATAGCAACTAGGCTAGGAAATGTTCCTTTGGGATTATGGGTAATAAACGTATATTCTTATAACCTTTATATCATAGTATTAGCATTCACATCCCAATTTTTCGCCTCGTCTTTATATTGCACTCGAGATTTATTTTTGAGTATTTAAAGATGAAAAAGTGTAAAATATGATATTTTGCAGCAGCTGCTATGCCTTATCATAATCGACTCTCCTTAGAACAGGTCGCCAAGAGAAGGAGTAGAGAAAAAGGAAAACATGCATCTTCAACTGAGAGTCGTAGATTAATATGGGAACAGGTAGTATGGCCTTTAGTATTAGAGAAAAACAGGCAATTTTTCACCCTTCGAGAATACCGTATCAAAAGTAATGAATTCAGTAAAACTCATAGTATTCAGTTATCCACTCCAAGACGCTCAGGAGGGCTAATTTCTTTAATGAATAAAGGTATCATAAAAAGAGATAGAGGACTTTATTCAATTCACTATAGGCTTGTGCCATATTTAAGAAAGAAGGCTAATCTAGACTATGGAACTGCAACTAGAGGAACATATACAAATTGATTGACAGAAATTCCAGAAAATCTGCAATAAAAGCTGAGCTCATCTAAAAACTATAATTGCTGTAATGTATATGCACCAGACTATGACTAATCCCGAAGAAAATCCAATTAACTGGGATGCTATTATCAAATCGCATAAGGGAGTCATAGCATCAGACAGAAAAAGAACTGGAACTGTTATAGCACAGACAGAGGATGAAATTGTCATTTCTGATGGAGTCATAACAATACACCGATTCATTATGCCAAAGTCTAAAGTGGATTATTATGACGGAAGTGACGTTTATCTCAAAATACCATCGCAGCTACTTAATATTTTTGAAGTCGGAAATAAAAACAAATGATTGATTAGTCCAAAATAGTTTATCTATTTATCTATCTCTTTCTTTATCCTCTTATTCTAATGCTCTGCAGCAAATAATATTTTAGCTCAGCAGAAGAATACACTAGGGAAACTAATTACTTCTCCAGTTAATTAATGTCATTCTCTAATACCAATATAATTCAGTAAGAATCCTTTGTTGTTTTACGATTTCCTACTACATGGGATATGAGAAGTAGTTAGTACAATCAGAGTCAGTATCAGGCAAACTGTCATTACCTTTGATTCATAAATTGCTATGTTATTTCATGTTATTCTAATTCCGCCTTTACCCTTCTAACTAACTGATCCATTGTAACGGGTTTTTTAATAAAACATCCTATACCTCTAGTAGGATAGAGTTCTCTTAATACCTCTATGTTTGCCTCCCCTGCAGTAATAAAACATATCTTAACATTAGAATCCGATTCTAACAGTCTTCTAGATAGGTCAATGCCATTCATTTTGGGCATATTGATATCAACCAGTAGGAGATCATAGAAGTTTGGTCTGAACTGCGATAATGCCACTAAAGGATCATTGAATGTATACACTTCAAATCCTTCATCTTGCAAACCCAAACCGAAGACAGAAGTCATATCTGGATCATCGTCTACAATTAAAACTACTTTGGAAAGTCTTTTCTCTTCGACGGTAGCGATATTCACAGATTCCTTTTGTGTGCCGGCAGGTTCACTTAGGAAAGTATGCTCATAAATATCACCTTTGGTAATTCTACCTTCAGATGTCCCTTCATGCATTAGGAATGTCGGTCTTTCCATTTATGTCATGATCATCTCCTTTACTTTTTTTACTAAATCATCCACTCGAATAGGTTTTCTGATAAAACTAACACCAAGTGAGGATGATGGAAACATTTTTTTGAATTCTTCAGTATACCCCTCTCCAAATGCTGTCAAGAAGCAGACTTGAACTTTATTATCTATTTTCTTTATTTGTTCATATAATTCAAAGCCATTCATATCAGGCATTTTGATATCCAGAATTAGAAGGTCGTATTTCCTCCTCCTCCTATCTTCTTTAAAGGCAGATAGTGCTAATAGAGGGTCTATAAATGAATCGACTTCAAATCCGCCGTCTTCTAAACCCATAGTAAATATAGAAGCATTATCAGGTTCGTCATCTACAACTAAAATCTTCTTTTCTTCACTCATTTTTTGATGACCGTGACATGCTTACTTCTTTTCCTCCCCACTTTCCTTGTTTGACTGCAGACCATTATTGTTCATTAAAGGTAGTGTAAACGTAAATGTCGCTCCTTGTCCGTCAGAATTGTTTTGAGCCCACATTCTGCCCCCATGCTCTTCAATTATACTTTTTGAAATATACAGCCCTAATCCAGTGCCTGCAAAAGATTTGGTAGCAAACTTTGTAAATAATCTTGGTAATATTTCTTGATGTATGCCTTCTCCGGTATCTCGAATGTTAACA
>JAJNBK010000168.1 GCA_021155845.1 Nitrososphaeraceae archaeon | reverse complement strand
ATCCATGTTGAAACTATTTAAACCCTATGCCATTTTTATAACGCAGTAATATAGCAGTATAGACTTCAAGAGACAGCGCATGCTCATTTTCATTAACTTAAGATTTAATATGTTAAACTTGTGTCATGATAGCAGTTACAAATTATTATTATGAGCTTTTGATTTAATTAATGCTCTCTCTGTAACAGTAACTAAGTTGTTTAATACTATTGAATAATCTAATAGAGAAATAACATCTAGTTATTAAATCATTTGTTGAATAACATCTTGGACATACAAGATGAACAAAAGATATTCTTATGCTCCCATTATCATATCTCTAATTCTTTTATCCTCATATTCCCAAGGGGATTATGTATTTGCCCAGACCAGTCAATTAGAGGAACAACAGACTAAAAATGCTTCTAACGATGAAATAAGAAGAAACAGGAGTTCAGACTGAAGGAATACCTGATGAAGGTGCTGAATCAATACCGCAAGCTCCAATATCTGGTCTTGAGGTAAGAGATCCTAACGACGAGGGTGCAGCACCATTTAATGTAACAAATGCTACAGGTAGATCATATAATCAAACCGATAATACTACTACAACAACAACAGCAAATACAGCTTCACAAGCTAATAACCAGGCAGAAGAAAATTCAGGTAACCCTAATCCAATTATGGATACACTCCAAAAGATTAATCCCTTCAAATGATCTTCAAAAAGATTTTGCCCCTTTCATAAGGCAAATATTGTCAAGATAGCATAGATCAACTTTCTCAGTCATGACTCGCACATACTCTCTGGCATAAGTTAGCTTACAATATAAGTTAACAAAGACTCTAAGAATAATAGATCAGCAATAGAAACTAGAAATCTATAATGAGTTTATGTCTATATTATTAACCATTTAATATTCAACAGGGAAATGAATGTTATATATGTATATCTTATATAATATTCTTATAAAGAATTTTTGTAAATAATAATAGCTGCTATAATTTCGAATATTACTCTTTCCCACTAGACTTCATGAATCAGTAAAAATCCTCGTTATATTCATATTCTCAGCCGCAGTCTACATGCGAGGTTAAATATTTATACAGTCATTTATATTCCATAGTTTTGAAGTTATGATATTAAAAGGTATAAGAAGTTTTAGAGCCAGTCTTACAATTGCTATTTTATTAATAACAATTCTAATGGGTGTTGGTGCTGCTCTTTCAGTACCAAATATAGCCTATAGCCAGTCTATTCCTTTTTCTGTTCCGTCTAGTGATGGCATTAATAATGCCAATAATAATAATAAAGCAGTAATCTTAACTTTTGATGATGGATACAAGAGCCAATACACTAATGCGAAGCCAATTCTAGACAAATATGGATATAAGGCTACTTTCTATATTGTCTGCAATAATGTAGGTGGTGGAGAAGGACAGGTTCATCCTAATGTTAAAATGACTTGGGAAGATATAATAGCACTTTACAATGAAGGACACGATATAGGATCTCATACTATGAGCCATGATGATCTTGATAGCCTGTCAGAAAAGGGTGTAGAATATGAAGTAGGTGGATCAAAAGAATGTCTTTTTGACCAGGGCATTAATCCTACAAGCTTTTCCTATCCTACTAATACTGGAGCTCAGAATGCAGCTGTAGTCAATACAGTTGCTAAATATTATGATATAGCTAGAACTGCTAATGATCCACTAATGTATTTACATTGTGATGGATTTAAAGAAGGAGGAGAAGAATCAAGTCAGACTGATTGTAGAACATTTTCTGATGATGGTGAACTTACCTTTGCAAATAGATACTCTATTATGGGTTGGAGTCATGATGCTGAGAGGAAGGAAAATTCATATAGTGATTCTGAAATGTTAGATAGATTCATTGAAGTTGTCAATAGCCAGTCTACCTATAATACAGATGGTAAAATAAATGCAATTCCTATAGTCATATGGCATAGAATAGATAATAGCGGAGAAGGTGATCCAGAGCAGTATGCTACCTCCATAAATTTATTTGAAAATGAGATTAAATATTTACATGATAATGGCTTTAAGGTATTGACAATGGCAGATCTCGGATATGATGAAAACAGCAATTATCTATATCTAAAAAGATAGGGAGTAAGGAAGATAAAGATTATCACATTTCTAAATTGTTGTTTGGTGTCTCTAATTTCAGTCATCCACAAAAATTCTCTTTGTCTCTAAAGAGATAAGACTCCCCTATTAAGCAGGAAATATGAAACCCCCTTTCTTCTGAATATATTTTGCCTTCTTTATTTATCAATCAAATACTCTTATAAGATTCACATATAAAACAACTGAAAAAATAAGATAAATATTACTTCATAATATATATATATAAAAAAAAGCATTCCTACTCCGATAATCGCACGTGTTGTATAAAAATAATAATGATCATCGGAGGCTAAGAAAGATTATTACATCAATTCTTCTTTCGTCAATAATCATACTAAGCATGTTTACAATCAATAATCCATTCATTTCTACTACCTCTGCTCAAGAGAATGAGAGCAATACATCTTTGATAGGGGTTAATTTACGCGGATACTATACAACCATGTCAGAGGAAAGAGACTTTAGAGGTTCTCTTCCAAAGAATTACTATGAAGATAGTTTCAGATTAATTTCTGAAGCAGGCATGAACCATGTACGTTATCTATTCTTTTGGGAGGCCTATATAAAACACCCTAATAAATTTATAAATGAGTTAATTACTGTTGCTCAGACTGCCGACAAATATGGAATAAAAGTGCTCTATGATAACCATCAATTTCATACATCATCTTGGTTAAATAATCAAAGAGGTAATGGCTTTCCATTCTTCTTTTTCGAGCATAATAATTCTACTTATCCTTACAATAGTGGAGGAAGCCCTAAATACCAAACTGCAAAGATATGGTGGACAGACTGGTGGAATAGATCAATAAAGGATGCTAATGGAAACGATGGCTGGACACTATTTGCTGACTTTTTGAAAAAAATAGTAACTACTGTAGATGCTTATCCAAGTACGTTAGGCTATGAAATACTAAGTGAACCTCAAGTACATAACATAGATCAATGGGAAAAGATAGGAAACTTCAATACATTTATTACAAATGAATTGAGAACCTTAACTCAAAAGACAATAGCATACAGTATGAATATACCAATAGAACTTGACACACCAAGAGGTGTAAATGCTGAGAATTTGGCAAAAATGGCACCAGCTGATAAAACAAATGTTGTATTCAAGATCACTGTATATGGTTTACCTGAACGTGATAATTATCAAGAGTTTAAGTTTGACGTTTTAATTAAATCAGCACAACTTGCTGGAGTTCCAATATATGTAGGCGAATGGAATAATGTGAAGCGAGAGAAAACCTTTAACAGCGAAGGAGAAGAAGTTTGGCAAATAAATAGTAGAGGTAGCGATATAACTCAAGATGAGACAAATCGTATTGTTCAAATGTTCGGAGAAATACCAGTATTCGGATCGGCTTATTGGAATTGGAACTTTAAACGTCATGGAGCACCAAACTTCAATCTCATCACTCTCAAAAATGGAAACATACAAACTACGCAATACTATGAACTACTCAAAAATGCAGTTTCTTCTAATTTAACATCGTCGTCGACTAATAATATAGAAGGAGGAGAACAAGGGACCGTGGATGAAATAGATTTGAAGATCATCTCACATCAGCAAGGCCAACCCTTTGCAAAATGCTACAGCAACAGGTCCAGGAGGAGTTAATGATTATTCAACATGGCAGTTTACATACACAGAAGATTATCAGCTTATTAAAGAAGGAATAAATGAACTAACCTCTAAATTATCTTGTATTAGCAATCCTCCTACTGCTAATTTAAAGTGGGATAGTATTAATGTAACAGGAATATAGATATCAACAACTAAGCATCAGTGACAATAAACGCAGATAATTAATAATGAACACAATGCAAACAATGAAGAAGAAGAAGAAAAAAGTGATGGCGGCAGGGAGAAGTAGAAAGAAAGAAAGATAGAATAATGTCGTGGCTGCATCTAGAATAACATCATCATCATCATATGTTCATACTATTTGAGTTGAATTTATTCAAAATCTAGAAGCAGCTTAATAATATTAACTAACAATACTAATTAATTAATTGCCCATTTTAAAAGAAAGCACAGGCATCATTTTCGTATATGTTCTTTGTATCAACACAAAAATTAATTTGATGTCTCCTTCTTCTTAGCATCATCTTTTGGTTGATACTCATAGAAGTAAAATTCAAATTCTTTTTGCAAGCTGTATTAATGACTTAATTTGGTTGGAAAGATAGCTGTTATAATACCAGTGCTTGTTGCAGCTGTCACTATAGGATCACTCGGTCTTGTATTTATTCCACAGGAAATTAAAAATAAGCAGATAGACTTTGCAGAAGGAACGATAAGAATAGATGATGATGTAATTAAAGTGGAAATTGCAGAGTCTCGTGCAGATAAACAGAGATGGTTAATGTTTAGAGAAGAAAGACTCCCATTGAATTCTGCAATGATCCTAATTTATGAAAAATCAGATTTATACGCTATGTGGCTTTTAAACATTGAATACAATCTTGATCTAATCTGGATTAATGAAAATGGCAATATAGTATATATGGTAAAAGATGCAGATCCATGTAAAAATGCATTGGATGCAGCGAGCTGTACTTATAAAAATACGAAACCTGCTAAATACATTATTGCTGCAGCATCAGGATTCATAGAGGAGCATGACATTACTGAAAAATCAATAATGACAATAATTTCGATCTAATTATTATTATTATATATATAATGAAGAACTTTACAAAAATTAATTAAACACCATCCATGAATTAAAAGAGAATAATATTCATACAAGCTGAAACAGAGGAGGAGTTATTACTACTTTCTAATCAAAAAGTAATCAGAATTTACATGCATTACCTTACAGTAATTCAAAATGTCCTCTTATCGCAAGTTTGAGCACTATTAGTAGTTGGTCACTGCTGCTAACCAACTACTTTATGTAAATCATTATAGGCTTGCCTTATTTCTTCTATTGATGGTTAGTTAGTGGCCAACTACTTTATGTAAATCATTATAGGCTTGCCTTATTTCTTCTATTGATGCCTCATCTTCAAGTGTGGTAGCATCACCAATTGCAGCTCCACTGGCTATGGATTTAAGCAACCTCCGCATTATTTTGCCACTTCGTGTTTTAGGAAGTTTGTTGACAAAATAAATCTCTTCAGGTGTTGCAATTGGTCCCACTGCATTTCGAATGTGATCAACAAGCTCAACATGTAGCTGATCGGATGGTGAAAATCCTGTCCGCAACACCAAAAATGCAATTATTGATTCTCCTTTTTTTTGGTCTGGCTTACTCGTTACTGCTGCTTCCGCAATCGCTT
>JAJNBK010000167.1 GCA_021155845.1 Nitrososphaeraceae archaeon | reverse complement strand
TTGCTGTTCTTCCAATTGATGTAGCAAATACAAGTGAAGATGAAATTACAGCAGCAAACAATATTATAGAGTATTTTTGTTTATTTCGATTCATTACCTGATCAGAGTTTATATACAATATATAATGATTGCACAGGTAATATTTAAAAATCACATTTCAAAAAACTTGATTTATAATAGTAGTAGTAGCAGCCTTTGATTTGCTTATTTCTTCTTCTTCCTCTATATTTTCATCACCACAGTGATGAGATTCCTTTAATTTCTCCTTGCTATTTTCTTCCTTAGGACATCTCTAACTTCTCTTTAGACTGCTCATGTACAGACTTGTTAGCATGAGTTATGAATATCCTTGTATTCAAGTCCATTAGGTATTTGTAGCAATAGCTTATGATAGATAATTCTTATAGTCATGTTCATCATCAGTTGTTATCATCATTTTATTTTCATTATCATTATGACCTCGAAGGTTCTTACTATTATTAGTAATTTGCCAGCTTAACTTTAATACTTGGTTTATTCCTGTCATACAGCACTGGTATTCATCATCTTGCACTGTGAAAATGCATATTATGTATAATGCTGTTAACATAGAATTTGCTTTTTAAAATTCTCCACCGAAGAGCATTTGAATATTAGATGGTACTCTTGACAATGTGTAAAAACTTTTCAAGTGCTTTATCCAACTCATCAGGATTTTCTACTATAAGCCAGTGATCACATCCTTCTATTACTTATCTCAAACCTTAGTTTGTCTTTTTTCATCTTTTCCATCAACTGCACAAAAACCTTGTCTTCATTGCCTACGATTCCAAATAATTGAATATCGGCATCTTTTAAAGCTAAAGTTACATCATCTTTTCCATCAGGCATTGTATAAAATGCCTTGGTAGCTGCAACAAAACCTTCAACAGATGTTTTTGTAGAAACATCTTTAAGGTAATTCCATTTCTTTTCATCTCTGAATGTAATGTTTGCTTCTATGTTGTTCTCTCTAGTCCACTCAGCTAGAGCAGTCATGCCTTTTGTTAAGGCTATTTCTCTTGTTGTTAAGTGTTTTTCGAGATCTTTGATATTTGCTTAGAAGCAGAATTAATAAATATTATAGCATCTACTTTTTCAGGATGTTCCTTGGCGTATATAGATGCAATTGCACCTCCAATGGAATGACCAATCAAAGTACTTTTTCTGATTTTTAATTTATCAAGCAATATCTGAAGATCATAAACCATATCATGCATAGTAAAACTCTTGTTATTACAAATACCACTTCTATTATGACCGCGCATCTCATACGCTATTATCCTGAACCCTTTTATCAAAATGAATGAGATCTCATGTTCCGAGATGTTGATATTTCCTCCTATAGAATGGATTAATGTAACAGGATATGACTTTTCGCTACCAAAAGTCTCTAGTGTATTTTAGCATCATCTTTAGATTTAATGTAAGGCAATTCTATGATTAAAATGCTAACTAACCTGCGCTACTTAATTTAATTACATTTACTATAGAGTATTCCATCAATATGCTCATGCTTCTACATTGTAATAGTAAAGAATATCAAAAACTAATGCTATTCAATTTCTTTTATTCATTGTCAGCTACAGGCTAAAAGTAAATGTATCATTTCCTTTTACTGCTAACCCTAGTAATATAGACATTGACCAAAAAAGACACACGCAGGAAAATGAAAAGCTAATTATATCCCATTATGGAATAAGGATAAAAAAGAGATATGCATGTACCTACTGAGCATAAAAAATGCAAAGTATCTCTAAAACAAATATAAAAAATAGAAATATAAAGGTTAGTCGGTTATGTATTACAGGATATAGTTATTAACAACATTGTATATTCTATATTATATGAGTACGGAAAGGAAGAATAATACACTAAAACGAGATCAGGCTCTAAATGATGCAACTAATGGACAGTTAGGAGAAGAACCAAGACAAGTACCATTACCTGGTTCACCGAAACCTGAATCTGATAATATCACAGATTCACTTAGAAGAACTGCTCGTAAAATGTCTCGGGATATTTGATTTATTTCTCTTTGTGAAGGATTGAAAATATGTCCTGGCGAAAGTAATCTTATACTATCATTGCACACAAATATATATACATAACAAGAAAATGAGCAAAACACAATACAAATAATGAGCGATCTTTAAGTTCGATTCTCATTTCTTGTATTTATGATATTTTAAATTACAGTAATGTATATAGTGGATAGCGATTGAATATAGTGGATGGCGGTTGAGTATTGAGTAATAATAAACAATTCCTTATGCAACAACTATTGTGGATCGGTATTTCACTGGGAATTAGCGTCGCAATTTCATTATTGGTCCCATTTCCTTTGTCTCTACCTATCATAATAGGTCTTTTCATTTTGCTGAGTTTCTATATGAGAAAAAGAGCGATGAGAAAAATGGGTATGAGCGGTGCGACGATGTTCGGTAGCAATAATTCAATAAACTATTACTGTATGGCTTGTGGAACAAAGCATAACGATGCAGCTTGCCCTAAATGTGGTTCAAAGATGAAAAGAGTCGGTTAATCTGTGATCTTATAATAAATTTCCTATAGATGTGTTATTTGTACAGTTATTTTTCAATATATATAAATAATTACTACAATGCCTTACTTATTATCTAGAAGGTAATATGCTTGTAGATCTGATTATTATTGAAATCAGATAATTTCTAGCAGTACTGCCATTGCCTATGGTGCCAGTTCCTGTGCTATGCTAGTCAAGTTGTCTGTATTTCTTGCTGCTATTCTATTCATAGAATTTTGTCTACGGTTGCTTTTAGTCTTAGATAACACAATAATAATAACAATAACCACACCTAATTTAATATAGCCGTCCTCTCACTTCCTGACATATCTAGATTTATACTTCAATTATGCTAAAAAATAAAAATAAAATATTATATTTACTATTATAAGAAGTAGAATATCTAGCACAGAGTAAGAGAGCAGAGTGGGGGGATCATAATAATCAAACATATTTTTGGCTGCTGTACTATTATTAGAAGAACAATTTTTTAATGATCTATATATATAACTTATAACTTTTTTTATGATCTAGTTATGGCAAAGATAGTTGTAGGAAAAACTGATGATATTGGAGAGGGAAAACTAACCCATGTACAAGCTGGTGGAAAGGAAGTTCTAGTTGCTAATGTCAAAGGAAATTATTATGCAATGGGTAATATATGCACTCATGCTGGAGCTGAACTTCATGAAGGTGAACTTGAAGGCAAGGAATTGACCTGCCCATGGCATGGCGCAAAATGGGATGTCACTACAGGTAGTCTGGTATGGTTTCCTCAGAAATTAAAACCAGAGGAGTCTTTCAAAGTTAGCGTAGAAAATGACACTGTTTATGTAGAGGTCTAAATTCTAAAATAGC
>JAJNBK010000166.1 GCA_021155845.1 Nitrososphaeraceae archaeon | reverse complement strand
TTTCTGTATACAAAAAGTAAGGCTTATACATAATTGTAAAATAAAATATCATAAATGCAATATCATAAAGCCGCTTTTCTTGGACAGGAAAGATCAAGAAAAGCTCAGCTGAAGCTATTTGACTATACTGGATTTGCAATGCTAACTTATACTATAAAGCAGGATAAAAAAGGATTCGAACCTGTTGGTGAAGAAATGCTAGTTGGTAAAATTACTAGGGCTGACGAAGCAATGCTATTTATCTGCGATAAAGATGGATATGCAAAGGCACAATCAAAACCTATAACGATAGAAGAGTGTGAAGAAATTTATCAAAAGATGATAAAAGATGGATTTTCAGAATTTATGGGCTCTATCAAGACTGTTTCTTGACCACTACAATCTCAGTACCAATATGATGTGTGCCAATAATCGCGTTCTTGATATTAGTTATATCTGATCGTAAGACTCTCGTGGGTATTTTTGAACGTTCTATAACTTTCAATGCCACAATATCCATCAGATCATATGTACCTGCCATTGAGCTTCCATCCTTAAGAATTTCTATACATTCATTTACTGTAATTTCATTTAATAATTTTGCATTTCTGCTGGTATTTGGATCCAAGTCATAGATACCATCGACATCAGTAGCATTTAGAAATCTAAATGCCCTTACTTTTTCCGCTATTAATGCCGAGGTAGCATTGGTACTTTGACCTGGATGTAAACCACCTACAATCACTATTTTACCACTTTCTGCTGCTATTGTCACTTCGTCGAGATTTTTCGGAACTTGGGAATACGCCTGTTCTCCAAGAGCTGTTATCAACAATCTTGCATTCAACCTTGACACTTCTATTCCCATAATATCTAAACTCGCTTCATCAGAGCCAAGATCGCGTGCAAGATTGATATAATGACGTGCGATCTTACCTCCACCGGCAATAACTATTGGCTGTACATCAATGCTGATGTCTGTGAGCATTTCAGCATATCTTTTAATAGTATCTTCATTTCTTCCTTCACTAAATATGCTACCACTTAATTTAATAACTACCTTTTTTCTAAGTATTCTATTATTATTATTGTTGTTGTTGTTGTTCATATGCTTCTCTCGGATAAAAATTCTTCACCAAGCACCTTTCTAGTAGAGTGTTCTACTACATCTCTGTTTTCAGCAGTAGTGTATACTCTTAGCATATCAAGAAAACCAGTTATAGAATCGATAAGTGGAATTTCCGAGATAGGAGTTTCGTAAGCTCGTTCTTTATCAACAAGTAATACTGATCTTATCTCTTTCTTTGTAGGAGTTAGCGGCATCGATGGTGCTCTTGAGGCGTCAACAAAAACAGAACTTTCATTTACTTGTGCAGTATCCGCTATCTGTACTCCCAGCTCGTGTAGTGCTTGCCTATCCATTTTTCTATATAATTTATCACGTTTATGCAGAAATTTTTCATAAACACATTTTAATAATTTCCTAGATTTATAGTCTATTGCTAATTTGACTGCTATTTCGTTGCCATTCTTAAGCGAACAAATGCGCTCAAGAGTTGCTTCATCTGTCAGATCAAGGTAATTTTTCAAAGATGTGTCAGTTAAACCCATCTCTTCGTCAGCTAGTGTCATAGAATGTAATAACATGACTTCTGCAGATCTTACTGTCTTATGAAAATAGACCGCCTTGAACATTTCATATCTAGAAATAAGCATAGATTCGAATGAATATAGCGCGGATCTGTTAATAGCTAAATGTCCGTTAGAGACTATCTCAAAGGAACTTATCAGCCGGTGATAATCAATTTTACCATACTCTACTCCGGTAAAGAATCCATCTCTAGACAAATAATCCATGCTATCCGCAGATAGTCCACCAGCAATTATCTCATTGAAAAACTTTACATTAGATTCACCAAATGATAGCTTGCATATATCGGATGAATTGTAACCATATTTTCTTACAATGTCGCTAACCTCACTATAAGATATTATCTTCCTGCCCATATCTTCATGGCTTGTCTTGCACCTTGCCTCCAATACCTCCTCAAATAGATGGGAAAATGGCCCATGACCTATGTCATGGAGCAATGCTGCCAATCGTAATTCCTGAACTAAGTCTTCATTATCTAGATATCCTTTAGTAAGTAGAGTTTCTCCTGCATAGCCCGCAACATGCATAGTCCCTAGCGAATGCTCGAATCTAGAATGTTGTGCACTAGGATAAACCAGATGTGCTCCGGCAAGTTGCCTGATTCTTCTCAAACGCTGAAAAATTGGTGTATCTACAAGTTCTCTCTCGACGTCAGAAAAGCGGATATATTGATGGACTGGATCAGTAATTTCACCGGTAAACTTCATAATTATGGATGGTCATTATATGTAATGGCAGAAATTAAACTTTAAGATTTTTTCTAACAATTTTTATTATTTCTTCATGAACTTGATCTTTACTTTTTTCACCGTTAATTATCTTCCATTTAAATTGTTTTGCAAGCTTGCGATAGTTTTTATGAACTTCTACCAGCAATTTATGATCCTTTTCAAATACATCACGGTTCTCTAATGCTCGTTGGTATGAGGTCTGGGGACTAACTTCAATGACTATTGCTAGGTCTTCTTTTGGTAGACCCTTGTCCAAGTTGAGGAGCCAGTTAATATTAAGACCATTCGCAATACCGTAAACAAGATTTGATTGGTAATATCTATTCATTACCAAAATGGTGCCATTGTCTATCATACTTTCTATTTCCTTCTTCTTCTCCCACCTATTAGCAGAAAGAAGAATATGTTTTAGTTCATTAGGATAATCACGTTTACCATCTAAAAAAGCCCGGATCTCTACTCCTATAGGTGTAGCATAATCAGGAAAATTCATCATTACACAAATTCTTCCAGAAAGTTTGAGACTATCGATAAGAAGCCGCGACTGTGTTCCTTTGCCAGCTTTGTCCGTTCCTTCTATTACTATAATCTTGCCTTTTTCCAATGCATTGAAATGCAAATTAACAATAATAAAAGGATGTTGAAAGAAAATATCATATTACATAAACAATTCGAAAACTAATATTATATTAATTAGTGAAATAAATTTTTATAATGATCACTAAAATTGGTTGGAATATTACGATAACTGATTATCAACATTTAGAAAGCAATATTATAACTTGAGTTTTTGTTATGCGCATTTTCAATAAATTTCTCATCATAAAAACAAAGTTTTACAATCGTTTGTATCCATCATTGATTTCGTAATTAATAGAAGACATATACAGAAATGAAGGTAAGTAATTGTATAATTGTTAGGCATTTATTTTTGCTTATTTCTAATTGTAAGCAACTCTGCAATAGTCATGAGAATGAGTAACATCTTCCATTCTTTCACATTTGCCACATAACCACGAAATATACTCCTTGCAAAAATTACATACAGAAATAGGTGTCAGGTATGTTCCACATGCTCTACAAGATTCTTTATTAAACATTTATTGTAATTACTCCATTTTTAACTTTAGTCTATTATATTGTAATTGATAGGTTTGAGAACATAAGCATTAATATCAATACATCGATATTTTTCATCAACACAAAAGTATAAAGTTTCAACTTTCCAAAAGAATACGGAGAACAAAAAAGCTAGCCTGTACAATTGGGAACAGATATCAATATATCCTCTACGACTTGAATTTTGGGTCTCTTTTCGAGTTGGATAATATTCATCATTTTTTTAATGTATTTTATAAAACCTTAAGATTTCAACAAGATCATTTAGTTAATTGGTAAATAATAGAATTTCTTCCATACTGCCTAATAGCAGAGTCTTATTTGAAGTTATCATGACCTTTCTCTGAGGGCCTATTTATATGAATTCTATACTTCTTCATCCTATGAACAACGAGGATATCTCTCACTTTACATATAACACAAACTGACACTCACGATAGTGTATTGTCAACCTCATCATAATAGATAATACGTCTATTCAACCATCATAATGGAAACGAATGCGTGTGTTCTATTATGAATAAATGATTAAGAGATCTTTATCTCGGAGAGCTACACAATCATTCTTATTGATTCTTGCATTTATTCAAATTACATAAGAGTATACAACAATGACTTTAATAGCAGGTACATATAGAAAATGATACTAGATCAAATTGCCACCTAATAAATCAATATTAGTAGTTGATGACGAATTTGATATAGTTAATATCATTAAACTTTTTCTCCAAAAGCA
>JAJNBK010000165.1 GCA_021155845.1 Nitrososphaeraceae archaeon | reverse complement strand
ATTGAACTTGCTTCCAATTGGGCAAATGATCACTTGTTCACAGAAGAAAAATTTGAAATAGAAATGAAAGAAAACTATAACAAAGCTATTAAAGAACTAGTTGAAACTTTAAAATCCTTCGTTGGATCAGAACATGAATCGGAGGCTCCAAAGAATCTCCAGTCTAAAATATTTAATATAGCTAGAAACAATCAGATGGAACCAAAGGAATTATTTACATTGCTCTATAGAATGCTCTTAAACGCTGATAGAGGGCCAAGACTTGGAAACTATGCCCTCGATCTTGGGATAAATCAGACTTGTAATATTCTAGAAAGATATATTAAATAAATATATAAAGGTTAGAAAAATTGGATAAAACTACTTATATTATAAAGGCAAAATAAAAGCTGATGAGTGACATATACAATCCTTTAACTTTGAAGGTCCTCGAAGCATATTCCAGCGACATTGGCCGTGGGGTCGCGCGTATAGATCACAATTCTCTAAATTCTTTGAGTTTATCTGAAGGTGATTCTATTGAAATAATAGACAAAGACAGAACAATAGAAGCCAAATGTTTAGCTCTTTTACCATCCGATGAAGGCAAGGGTATAATCAGAGTAGATCCTCATTTGCGCAAAAGCATAGGAGTACCTATAGGCAACACCATTATTATAAGAAGTATCAAATTAGATGCACAAAAGAATGAAATTGATTCCTCTAGAGAAGAAGAGGAGGAAGCTTTAGGAAAGACACCCGCCAAACTATACAATAAAACAGCTTCTATGATTATTATCTCAGGATCTTGCATCGACTTTGAAAAAGAAAGACCCAAGATTATGGACTTTATTGGTACATTGGAAATTGCAACTCATATGAATAGTCAGTGCCAATGTTATACTGATGGTAAAAAAACTCTTGGCTGGGACTTTTTCGAGATTTCCGTCAGTTCAGATTTTGTTGAAAAGTTAAGGAATCTTTATCCGGATATTGACAAACAAGAAGGCAATCTCATTGAGCAGAGATTTGCTTTATGGCTAGATAAACAGATGAAGAAAAAGAAGCAAGAATACCATTTAAAACTGCGAGAGGTACCGTTCGAGGTCTCTAAAGGATTTAGATTGAATCCCAAAAATTACCGAGACGACAGTGAACTTGAAAAACTACGATAATAAAATATGATCATATAGATACTCAGGATTGTTATCTATGACCGATAAATTAATAGAATCACATACTTTAGGATAATGATGATTATTGAAATCGTTATAGATACATTGTCCATCTTCTGCTTTAAATAGAATCATTGATTATTTTTTTATTGTTTTGATGTCATATTTAATACATAGATATCTGAACAAATTCAGATAGCTGAGATCGTAAAAAGAATCTACAACGAAAAAAATTATGGCTAAACTCTAACTGCGCAGCAAAAGTATTTGACTCGCTGCTTATCAAATCGCGATTAAATTGTTCTCTTATTAGTTTATCATAGATAACCAGATCACGTGCGAGCATTTCTAATCGTTGTGCCAGTCATAAATTACGAATATCTCCATTTGCATCAAAATTTTGGTCTCAATTTATAGATACGCCATAAGGTATACATCAAGCATAACATTGACGCACGGCTGTATACATTTGGTCCATCACAGTCAAGCCTTTCTTATGAGATGCGCAAAGATAACAAAGGCTTTTCCAGCATATTCGTTGAAGTAATAGTCTAAAAAATTTTTCAATATGCCAGAGATAGAGCCATGGTAATCATGTGACCCATGTACAAATGCATCTGTCCAATTAAGCAGATCTCTTATTTTTCTTATATTGTCATCGCCATCAGCAGATACAGTTGCCTCGGGATTATACATAGGCAGTATCGTATTATGCAAATCAAACAACCATGTTTGTGCATTATATTTTTTGGCTGCATTTAATACAATTTTTGAGGCTTGAGTACTATAAGATTTTTCTCGCATACTCCTGCCAACTCCCAGAATCTTTATTTTATTTGGTTCGTTTAACCTAGAATGAGAGAACAAATCCGATGAAAGATATTTAGTGATTCTATCTGATTAATAATGCTCATTAAGCTATACACTATAATATTAAGAGTTAATAAGTAATTGATTTATAATTGAAAACTCAGTCAGAGTAGAACATGTTATTTGTAGTGTAGTAAGAGAGGAAAAAAATTAGATACATCAGTATCAATTTCTTCTAATATGCGGATGCACAGAAGTATTAGTATTAGTCATATAGCATATCCGTCTTTGGTTTTGTTATTAACAACGGTTGAGGCGATTGCACTCTTTACATTATGGTCTTTTCACAATAAGCAGAAAAAAATGTATTGATAAAGTGTATTTACTTTTCCTCCCCCACTATATATAAATACATCTAGCACGTTCCAGTTCATCTAGCAGGAAGTATGCTACAATGATTCATTTTTGAGTATATATATATTTCAACATTGTCAACAAAATGCAGAACTTTCTCAGGACAAGTTGTGCTTTATCTGCAAATGAATATAGTCATATTATCAAAGAAACCTTAAGATAGTCATATTGCCTGTTATTGTATTAAGAGTCAAGTTGTCAAAATTCCTTTTATTTAGTTTGTCAATAATCATAATAACTTCATTATTTTCGGTCACGCTTACAGGGCAACAAACAACAATAGCACAAACAAGCAGCAAATTTGTAACTTATGATAATCCTACCTTTGGAGTAAGAATTCAATATCCTTCAGATTGGGGAAGGCTGGATCTATCTTTTATGCAGGATTCTGCTGATATTGATTTCTATCCTCTTGCCGACACATCACTAGCGAAGAGTGTTAAGATTCAGGTGAATAATCTACCCTTCCGTAACATGACATTAGAAGAATATACAAATAGTCAAATCAATCCCTTAGAGGAAAGACTTCTTATATCAAATACAACAATACTCGCAGGCATGCCAGGGTATGAAATAGTATTTACTAGTTTACAAGGACTGAAAACAATGCAAGTCTGGACAATAAAAAACGACAAAGCATATATTATTACATATGTTGCACAAGAAGAAGACTACGAAAAGGAGTTGCAAGTGGCGCAGAAGATGATTGATTCATTTGAAATAACAAGATAGCGGCAATAAAAATTAGAATAATATTTGAGATAGAATTTCCTGTCTAGAATCTATGTTTAATTATTAAATTTCTTACAAATAGATATTGGTATCTCATATGCAAAAGAAAAAATAAAGAATGGTGATTGCAATGGTTCTGAATCATCCCATTATTACCTGATGAAGCAGATTATGATATTTCAATATCTGAAAACAAGGTTATATTCAATTGGCATTCTTTCATAAAGACACGTATACTGCAGAGTATTGTATCCAATGTAACGATGTCTTTTATTATATTCTATCCTAGCATAATATTTTTTTTACTTTCTGCAAACCCTTCTAAG
>JAJNBK010000164.1 GCA_021155845.1 Nitrososphaeraceae archaeon | reverse complement strand
TATGCCTTGATTTGGACTCTTAATATCAAAAAGTGTAATCCCAAATTCCTTGCAATTTTGCACTAATGTCTGAATCTGTACAGAAGAAATTTGATCAACCAACGGAAATGATCTATCGCTTGTTGGCACGTTATGGTCCATGGTTGCAAATGTTAGATCAGGGCGTCTCACTTTTCTAGAATTTAAACGAAGGCCATCAAACGCTTGCGGAGAAGTAACCTCATGTACTAAATGGCGATCTACATATATTAGAAATGGTCCCCCATTGTTTTCTTTTTTAGTAAGTATTACATGACTGTCCCAAATCTTCTCAAATAGCGTCTTTGGCATTCGATTTGACTAGGTTACATCGGAAATATAATCATATGCAGAACTCTATCAATGATATTGATAATACTTAAATTTGGTCTTGATTCTGCTATCTTATATAATGCAACCTCAAGATAGCAGATACCCTGACTATATCGCCGAGCAGATCAAAAAAGGAACTACTACTTGCGCATTAACATGCACAGATGGTGTAGTCTTAGCTGCAGATACAAGAGCTAGTGCAGGTTTCTTTATTGCCGATAGACATGTAATGAAAATTCAGAAAGTCGATAGACATTTAGGTATGACAATTGCTGGTGGTGTGGCAGACGCCCAGAACCTTGTTGACGTTATGCGTTACAATGCAAACATCTATAGGATTTCAAATAGAGAAGTGATGCCTGTAAACTCAGCAGCAAGACTCTGTTCTAATGTATTGTTCAATCAAAGGTACTTTCCATATTATGTCCAGATTATTCTAGCTGGATATGACAATAAGGCTGGTGGACAGATCTATAACATTGATCTGTTTGGCTCAATGACGAGTGAAAAGTACATCTCTACGGGCAGCGGCTCTCCTGTAGCCTATGGTTATCTTGAATCCGAATATAAAGAAGCATCAAGTGTAAATGAGTCTTATAAAATAGCAATACAGGCAATTGCTGCTGCTATTAGGCGAAATGCAGGTACTGGCGATAACATCAATGTAGTTATTATAGACAAAGATGGATATCGCGAGTTATCGAAAGAAGTAAAAGAAGCTGTTGGTGCGGTCTACTAGCAGAATCTAAAGAAACATCATTTCTTAATATCTAGAAAGAAGTTATTAACTCCAAATAAAAAGGAAATAGACTCAATTAAGCAGTATTATAAGAAATGTTGTCGCATTCATTAATACTACAATAAGTAACAAAAAAATAATATCGTAGTATAGAATACAAAGAAAGGCTATGTTTGTTGTTGTCAGATTCAATGCTGTTAAAATTCACGAATTACATATTACAATATAATTATTTGATACATATTCTGTTATACATTATATATTTGGATGCACAAATTCTTTTTCTTTATCTATTATGGGTATACTTAGCATTTGATAAGTTATCAAGTATATTATATTATTCGATTTTCTCTAGAAAGAAAGAAATTGAGAATGGAGGATAGATAAATAGAAGAGACAAGAAAGGAAAAACTTAATTCGTTCACTCTAGAACTATTTCGTTATTTTACCGTGCATCCCTATCTATATGCCCTTCTCTATGGTCACTTCAGTTCTCTGTATGAGCTGCAGATCTGAATGCGGATTATAAAACTTAATCAATATAATAACCAGGAATATAAAAGATCCAGATTATGATTATATTATAAAATATATAGATACAACAAATATTATCCGTCCATAAATAATTATATTAAATTAGAAGAAACAATAGCTTTACATTTTAACTATTAATGCCAATATATATTCTCTATGCCATATAATATTCTCCTATCGAATAATATATTTTGTTTATGCTATATAATGATATGAGTTTTCGAGATGATTTCTCTAAGGAAGAAAGACTACTACTTAATTCCCATTTTTCTAACACCGATAGACGAGTTTTTGCAATAATCACACCTAGACAGGTAGATAGAGGAGCCTTAATGTCAAGGTATTCTAGAACAGATAAAACAATGCGGCGTATCTTTCTAGATGAATTTATAAAAAATCCAAATAGAGGACAAGAATTCTACGAAAGGGTATTGTTAGAATATGGAGATGATTCTGTCGCAGAACTAGGGGAAGCACAGGTTGCAATAGAATGGATATCAAATATTGCTGCTAAGAATATTGAAGATCATCGAGTTGGGCTCTCTTATCTTGAAAAATCTTCGCGTTATGTGGCATTTGATCGAAAAATCAATGGGCATTATAAGTACTGTAGAGAAGAGAATATTATGCAGTCACCTTTTGCTGATCAATACATGCAGGCTTGCGATTATGCTTTTGATGTATACAGCAAGAATATCCAACCAATGCAGAAATTTATTTCTGAGACAGAACCGATTGATCGCTTCTTATTTTTCGATTTTATATCAAAACAAGAGACAGCTTATAGCAATTTGAAAAACCAAAAAGATATTGAATCTGCACAGAGGGTTTATAATTCGACGATCAGGTCCAAGACACTTGATGCTCTCCGTGGTCTGTTGCCAGCATCTACTCTTACCAATTTGGGTATTACAGGAAATGGAAGAGCATTTGAATATCTTCTATCAACTATGTTTGCTTCAAGTCTGAAAGAAATGAAAACCCTAGCAAGTCAACTGCATGCAGAACTCAATCTGGTTATTCCAGCGTTCATAAGGCGAGCAAATGATAAGTACGGGCAGGCTTTACAGGCCTATCTAACTGATACAAGGAGCACCATCACTGAACTTGCTCATTACTATATAAAAAATATCAAAGCAGATAAAAATCCGTATTCTGTAAAGCTGTTGAATTATGAAGATAATTGTGAAGCCGAAATAAAAGTGGCCTCCGCTATTTTATATGAGCAGGCTGATGGCCAATCTCTTGAAAAAATTACACAGTATATCCGGTCTCTTCCTGCCTATGATAGAAAAAAGATAATTCAAACTTATACAAAGCTTCGCGCCAATCGTAGACAGCGGCCTGGTAGAGCATTTGAAATGGTAGAATACACATTTGAAATGTTCACAAACTTTGGCATGTTTCGAGACCTACACCGGCACAGGATTCTTACTATGGAAAGACAGTTACTCTCTACAAGACATGGCTATGATATTCCGGCAGAAATTATTAAACTTGGCATTGGCAAAGATTTCAAAGACTGTATGTATAAATGTAATGAGGTTTATGAAATGATCTCAAGGAAATATCCTACAGAAGCACAATATGTTGTTAATCTTGCATACAAGTATCCATATTTTGTAAAACTCAATTTGCGAGAAGCCTGTCATATGATCGAATTAAGAACTGTTCCTCAAGGTCATCCTGATTATCGTAAAGTGTGTCAGAAAATGTATAAACAAATAAACCATGTTCATCCTATGTTATCTAAAGGAATAAAATTTGTTGACTTGAGGAAATATGAATTAGAAAGATTCTTTGCTGAGAAAAATGTAGAAAAGAAAAAGCG
>JAJNBK010000163.1 GCA_021155845.1 Nitrososphaeraceae archaeon | reverse complement strand
GGTTGGCTAAAATGAGGTTAAAATGAAGGAGTCATTCCAATCCACCCTAGCCGACGGAAATACCAGATCATCAATAATGCAGAGAATGTTGAGATTATCAATACAACAATCAAAGTTGTATATGTACCAAAGAAGTTCCAAGAGCCTGTTTCACTCCCCCCCGGTAAATTGACATTCATTCCATAAAAAGCGCCTACTACTGTAGCAGGAATTGATAAAGTAAAGAGAATTGTAAGAACTGCAAGAATTTTGTTAGTCTTTTCGGTACTAAGCATATAATCTGTATCTTTATAAATTTCTATAGTTTCTTTAGATTCTTCTAAAGCTTCTAACACCTTATCTATATGATCCTTTACGTCATCAAAGTAAAGTGTAAGATCTTCTTCCGAGAACTTCTGTATGTCCCTGGCCATCTCCAATACAATTCTTTTTAATGGAATGACAACGCGTCTGAGTGTTGTTATTTCCCTTCTTAAAAGAGAAATCTCCTTTGCAACTGCTATTTTATCATCAAATACAGCATCCTCTATATCATCGAGATTGCCTACTACTTTCATCAATATATGTAGAAGATCATCTACCAATACATCGATTATACTATGAAGCAGATATCCTGATGACTTTCCCATTAGGACTTGCCTCTGCTCATGACTTTTCTTGCAGATTTGAAACATCTCTATTAGTGGCCTAAGATCTCCTTGATGCACAGTAACCAAATAATTCATTCCTGCAAAGATTGATAATTGGCTAAATCTGGGTATCCCTTTTTCTTTCTGCGAAGTTGGAAAATGCAGTATAATAAATATCTTTGTAATTTGGATTTTGGAAAGACAATCTTCAAGATTTAGCTCATTAAAAGGAAATTTTCGCCCAAGCATCTCTATTTTATTGCGAGTAGGTTTTTCAATGTCTATCCACAAATTCCCATTATTGTTTATTTGTTCTACATGATCTTGGATAGCAGCTTCTTCCATTTTGATACATTCTTCGTTAGACATTTCTACCATTAGAAGCTTGCTCTTATTTTTGACAATATGAAGAGACAGACACACACACACACACACACACACACACACATCATCAAATTTATAGATCCAAATGATATGCACCATAATCTATATAATCTATATTTCAATTACTAATTCAGAACAAACACACAAAAAACAATATGGAGGAGATATAATTTTGTTTTTGCATATTTTCTCGACTACATATAATTATTACAAATTTAAGATATTCAAAGTTATGTTACCTATACCAAGATCCTTAACTATGTTCTAAAATTGTCATAATCTCATTCTCTAGATTTATCAATAAGTTAAACATACAAGAGACTATGTTGTTGTTGTTGTCGTCCTATTGCTATTGATATCTGTAATATTGTCTTTTAAATTCCTAAGAGAAGGAGGAGTTTGTAGCTCGGTTGGATCTTCTACGATTCTTTGAGCTGGAAGATCATACCTTTCTCTCAGCATCCTTTGCTGTTCTGCTAAAACGTCTTCTGAAAAAGTTGGCCCTAGATGACCAAACCACATCCATAGAATTATAACTGCGGCTAGAGATAACCCCATAACCAATATTGCCCAGCCTACAGTAACAAGATTATGATGATTTTCACGCAAACCTTGCTCTTTTTCATGATGTGCAGCACACATAATACATCAATGTTAAATATGATTGCTTTTAAAAATATTCGCTTTTTATATTATACTTATTGGTTTAATTAAAACAAATAAACTATGTCAATAAAAACATCGGGTTTTTATTATTCAAAGTCAGATTAGGATTTTTCCTTATGCTTTAAAACGTCAGCTGAAGCGTATTTATAAAAAGATACTGCTCCCAATAGTAGATTTCATATTCTTAAATTATGCATAATACAAAGATCTTTTTTAAATGCATCTAATTCGATAGGAACGGCAATATCAATTGAGTCTTTTAATGAGAGTGACTTTCCAGTTTTCCTTGAAATGGTTTGTTTTTTCTTATTCCATACCCGCGAGTTGAACTCGGTAATATATTGAGTAGACTTTCTCATCTCCAAGTAGTATTTTTGCGCTTGAGGCAGACATTGCAGATGAATGCTTTGCGTACTGTAGATCTTTGTCCAGAGCTCTTCTGTGATAAATGGACACAGAGGTGCGAGTAATTTTAAAATTGTTGATAGACATTTGTGCAAAGTAAATATAGCAGATTTCTGACCTACTGAATCATTTATATCATATACGCGACCTTTTACCATTTCTACATAATGGGAAGCAAATAGACCCCAAGTAAATTCTCTAATCGCATTGGCTGGAATAAAGAAGTTAAAGTCCTCATAGCCTTTTTCGCATTCTTCAACCAAATTTGACAATTCTGCAAGAATCCATTTATCTGAGGCAGAAAGCTCATGTGGAGCTTCTGAAATAAAATCAAATGATGAGAGAAATCTACCTAAGTTCCATAGTTTAGAAAGAAACTTTTGTGAGCTTAAGATTCTCTGTTCTGAACATCGAAAATCATGACCCAAATTAGCTTCACTTGCAGACCAAAATCTGAAAGTATCTGCACCATAGCGATGAACGATAGGAAAAGGATCAATTACATTACCTTTGCTCTTGCTCATCTTTTCGCCTTTTTCATCAACTCCGTATCCCATAATCCAAGCATCCGACCATGCAAGTTGGTCCGTCAACTGATAACAGCGCAGCATCGTGTAATAAAGCCATGTTCTTACAATATCTTTTGCTTGGGGTCTTATTCTTGTTGGGTAGCTGTATTTGTATAATTCTTGATCTCTTTTATATTTTGTAATAAATAATGGAGTAATGCTAGAATCCATCCAAGTATCAAATGTTCTATCTTCGCCAATAAATTCAGTATTGCCGCACTTGTTACATCTTTCAAATGGCGGCTTTTCTTTCCATGGACGATAATATTTACCAGGTTTTGGAAGATTCGGAGTTTTGCAATTGTTGCAATACCATATTGGAATTTCTGTGCCGTAGAACCGTCTCCTTGAAACAGGCCAATCAATTGCTACTGAATCTATCCAATTGAGCAGGATTTGTTTATGAGTCTCAGGATGGAACTTAATTTTCATTGCAAGTTCTTTTAACTTTGGAATGAAATTTAGCTGCTTTACAAAATAATCTTGTAATGGTATTATTTCAATTGGTGTTTTGCTTCTCTCGCACAACGGTGTTCTGTGTATTATGTTTTCTTCTTTTAATAAAAGTCCTGCATTTTTTAAATCTTCAATAATTCTTATTCTTGCCTGGTTTACCCGAAGGTTACTGTATGGTCCAGCAGCACTAGTAGTCACTCCATTTGAATTTAAGGCTACTATTTCTTTCAATCCTAACTCTCTGAATATTTGCACATCATTCTGATCACCATAACTACATACCATTACAGCACCAGAACCAAATTCAGGTTTTGCTGAATGGTGTGGAAGAATTTCAACTTCTCTATCAAATAGAGGCAGTATTGCATGTTTACCCTGCAATCCTAAATAACGCTCATCTTCTGGATTTACAATAATAGACTGACATGCATAAAGTAATTCTGGCCTAGTAGAAGCAATTATAATATTTTCGTTAGTTTCTCTGACTTTGAAATTCATATAAATAAGTTTAGTTGGAATATCTTCATAGATAATCTCTGCATCAGCAATAGTAGTCCCACAATCAGGACAATAATTATTTGGTCTGTTTGCCAGATAAACAAGTTCGCGATTCCAAAGCTCAATAAAAGTACTCTGAGTTAAAGCCCTAAATTCATCAGAATCAGTACGGTAATATTCTTCAAAATTGCCACTTAGACCCATATTTTTCATTATCTGAATCATTTCTGCCTCTAGATCGTCAAGAGCAACCCTGCAAAGGTCAAGAAACTTTTCTCTATCCATCTGACGCATTCTCACTTTATGCTTCTTCTCAGTATAGATTTCAACTGGTAAACCGTTTCTGTCAATACCAATAGGAAACATGACATTATAGCCCATCATTCTAGCAGTCCTAGCAATCATGTCTATTTGCGCATAGTGTGCTGCAGCCCCTATGTGCCATGGTCTTCCAGACGGATATGGTGGCGGAGTATCAATTACAAAAGCCTCCTTTTCTTTTTTTATTGAAAATTTGTAAATATCAGTTTCTTCCCATTTTTTTCGGATAGTCTGCTCCACCGCAGGATTCCAAGACTTATCTTTGATTTTAGGCTCCATTTCGTTGTTTCATTTAATGCATAGCTATAAGGTTATTAACGTTAGTATATTTTCCATA
>JAJNBK010000162.1 GCA_021155845.1 Nitrososphaeraceae archaeon | reverse complement strand
TAGTAACTTTGGTACACAGCAACTTGCAACCACTATAAAAGGAAATCCGATACAAAATATAACAGCAGTTATAACAATTACAAATGCAGCAAAGCTAATGCCTCTTTCAAACTCCTCGACAGTGAAGCTCAACTTGGGGCAGATTATACAATGATAATATATAGGAGATGTCGTGGATTTATTATTTTTTAACTCATTGCTAATTATATTTTAAAAGTACGAATTTATTTTGTATTGTGTCACACGGGAGTTCTTTATGTTAATTATTTAGAGGATGAATGAATAGAATGATAAAATGTATTCAAGAGCATAAATGGCAGACAATAATATACATTCTATATAATCTTTCAAATTGGTGATATTTCATATGGCATAAAACCATTATAGGGAGAAATCAATCAAACACACACACATATTTTACTACAAATATGAATATTCATCTAATTCTTTTTTTGTGAAATTTTATACCTTTTAATATATAATTCAAAATAAGGATGCGGAGAGAATGCACGTATGGAATTTATACCAATGACAGGTTCTTTTCTCAGAGAGTTCTCCTACATATGCTTTCAATGTTGGATATTTTTAACATTTGTTCTAATTCTATTATATAATGTCACAATAACTAAGAAAAAAATACCTACATTTTAATGGTCACCCTTTAAGAGTTAATAGTTAAGTGGTCTGATAGCAGTAGTTGCTAGGTGAGGTTGTCGTTCTTCTACATATATCTGAGACAAAAAGCAGAGATATTAATCTAATAGAGGTAAAATAAAATATAGTTTTTATTCATAATTGTTAGTTAATGACATCCAGCGCAGAAAAATCAGCTGCAGGAAAAAATAGTAGTGATACAGCAGAAAAAGAAGGTCAAATAGCCGCAACATCCACATATTTTCTGAATTTTTCATTCTTTAAAGTTGATTCTAAATGGCGATGGTTGAATGAAATTGGCAAAGAGGAGGCTGCAAAAGAGTTTGCGAGTTTGATAGAAGTTGCAAATACAAAGATGAGAGTTCGAACTTATACTACTTTGGGACTTCGTGCAGATGCTGATTTTATGTTATGGATGATTTCTGATTCAGTTGAAAAAATGCAGATACTGACGTCAAAAATATACTCTACTGTTCTAGGAAAATATGTTGAACCTTCCCAAGTATATCTCTCTTCTTCTCGTCCGTCTGTCTATGTAAATAAAGTCACTCAAGGATTTGCAACTAGCGAAGAACCCCTTAAGTACGTCATCGTATACCCTTTTGTAAAATCAAGGGAATGGTATTTACTTCCATTTGAACAACGAAAGAAAATGATGGAAGAACATATAATAATTGGAAGAAAATTTCCCGAGATCAGACTCAATACATCATATTCCTTTGGCCTTCATGATCAGGATTTTATGCTTGCATTTGAGACCAATAACTTGATCAACTTTCAAGACTTGATAATTCAGTTGCGTGAAACTCAAGTTAGCAGATATATAGTTAGAGATACCCCTATGATAGTTTGCCTTTATAAAGGTATCATAGATATTATAAAGAGTCTTGGAGGATAAGGATAATATGATGGCCGCACTCAAAGAATGGGCAATAGTTTGTAAAGCTCTGGAAGAAGGCAGACAAGTATTGCTTCTACGGAAAGGCGGTATTATGGAATATAGGCAAGGTTTTGAAATAAAGCACAACAAGTTTTTACTATTCCCAACCTTTGAACATCAGTCAAAAGAATACATTCAACCAGATTATATTAATAATTTAGATATTATATTACAACATCAAGTAACTACTCCTTATCATCCTACTGCAAATAGTGGCAGAAATAAAATAACTTCATATGCAAAAGTCATAGATGTTAAAGAAGTTAATGATAAGTCAATTCTGCGAAAATTAGAAAAATACCACATATGGAATGATCGTTATGTAAATCTACGAATGGACTATAACCCTAAAAAACCTATAAGTGTACTATTGCTGCGAGTTTATAAAATGAATAATCCTTTAGAGGTTGATATTAAACGTGAATGGGCTGGATGCAGGTCATGGGTTTCGATTGAAATTGAATTTCCACAGTTGATTAATAACAGTACTAAGAGTAGAGACAATAATGACGACCTACTGCATCTACCAGACGTACAACAAGAACAACCAGTTATAGATAATTTGAAATTCAATCAGATCGCAGCCGAGATTAAAGAGGTTTTAAACTAAGATATGAAATATCGAAAATTAGGAAGAAGTGGAATTAAGGTAAGTGAAATAGGGTTTGGAGCCTGGACGATAGGTCTGGATTGGTGGGGCAAGAAGATAGATGACGACGAAGCCATCAGGATGTTAAAACGTGCTTATGATCTAGGTATCAATTTTTACGAAACAGCAGATATGTATGGAAATGGTAAAAGTGAAAAAATAGTCTCACGGGCATTCAAAGATATGCGTGACGAGGTAGTCTATTCTACAAAGTGGGGTTATGATATGTACGATGCTATACAGATTGGCCATAATGAGCTACCACAAAAACATAATCCTGAGTTTTTAAAGTATGCATTGCAGCAGAGCCTCAACCGTTTGCAAACTGATTATATTGATGTTTATAGTCTTCACAATCCAAAAATGGATGCTATTAAAAATGATAGTTTGTTTATCTCACTCGACAAGTTAGTACAAAGTACAAAGATCAAAAGTCATGGCGTAGCATTGGGTCCTGCTATCGGTTGGAAGGATGAAGGACTTTTGGCCATAGAAAAACGAAACATTACATGTCTTCAAACAGTTTACAATCTTTTGGAACAGGATCCCGGAAGGGCATTTCTAAGTGCAGTAAGAAAGAACAACAATGATGTGGGAATTATGGTTAGAGTTCCTGATGCTTCAGGAGTATTAACTGGCAAGGTTAATGAAAAAACTGCATTTGATAAGAATGACCATAGAAGCAACAGAAAGAAAGAATGGATTCTAGAAGCTATGCAAAAAGTGGAAAAAATGAAACCAATTGCAAATGCAAGAGGATGGAGTATATCCCAACTGGCACTCAAATTCATACTATCCCAAAAAGAAATATCAATAGTGTTACCCACCGTTATTGATGTTGAGGAGATTGAAAGCTTTGCGGAAATGGCCGATGGCAATTATCTAAGTGAAAACGAAATGGCAGAGATAACCGATCTCTATAATAATAACTTTTATATTCACCAACAATCTTCTTTCTCTTCTGTTGCTACTTCATCCTCTCCTTCTAAATTATGAAGGAATAGAAGAATGCCATACTGTTGCCTGTGTTATTAAAAATAAGCTTACATTCTGTAATTTTTATGATCAATAGCGAAAAAAGAAATTCGGCTCCTCGAATTATGGTTGTTGATGATGAGGCGGATATTACCCTACAATTGAGCGTAGTTTTAGAAGAGAATGGATTCAAAGTTGATCCATTTAATGATGCTCTTTTGGCATTAGAAAATTTTAAACCTGATTTGTATGACTTATT
>JAJNBK010000161.1 GCA_021155845.1 Nitrososphaeraceae archaeon | reverse complement strand
ATTTACGTATGTAATGTAGTTATCGCTCTACTAACAGTATTCATTATTCATTAGAAGTCATTAAATTAATATTAATCCTAAATTCTATAGCCTTAGTTGAAAGATTACGATCATGTTATTTTATGGCTTGACTATTTTAACAAAAATTTGTCTAGGAGTAAAGGTCGTAAAGTAAAACGTGATAAATCGGTTTTTGATCCTAGCTTACTTGACCTAATAGATGCTGCAACGGAGGCTGGATATAATCCAACAAAAGAAGAAACAAACGACCAGGCTAGGTATCCAAGGAGATCCTTTGTAAAATCAGGTTACATTATGATTCTGAAACCTTCTGACATAAAGAAAACTGTAACTATCAACACAATTGCAGAAAAAATGGTGCAAAAAAGAAATAGACAAAAAGGCCTTCATAGATAGAATGTAAAAATACAATTTCGTATCCCAGAGATCATATCTGTATTCAATGCATATTTTGTTTATCAATAAACTTAATTATTCTTGACAGAACAGAATGATAATAAGTAAAACCTTAGAGTGATTGAAATTGAGCGAATTAGGGGAGGTTATGCATTTATCAAAAAGCGGAAGGATTATTGTCAGGCTTCAAAAAGATGGTAAACAAATTAAAAGTGGACAACTACTAGTCGATGCCAGTGGAAAACGCATAGGCAAAGTAATTGAAGTAATTGGTCCTATAAACGCGCCTTACGCTTCGGTAGCACCGTTTACTGACAGAATAAAAAAAATTATTGGCACTAACGTATTTAATGGAGGAGTTTTGGCTAAGAGAAGAGATTTTCGATCCCATGTCCACAAGCAACAGAAAGGCTTTCGACGTTATAGTAATCTTGGAGAGAATCGGCAATGACTTCGACAGAATACTATACACAGTGTCCAGAATGTCAGTCAGGACTAATTCAAGATTATAGCAAGGGTGAATACATTTGCCAAAAATGTGGCTATGTAGTAATGGAACAGATTGACGATTATGGCCCAGAATCCCATGCAACTGACTTTGATGAGAAAATGAAAACGATCCGTGCCAGCGGATTTACAAGCTACTCATTACATGATTATGGTTTAAGAACTGAAATAGGTTCTACCTCTAAAGATTATAGTGGAAGGTCGATTGATCATCAAATGGCAGAGCAGATGAATAACATGCGAAGATGGCATTCAAGAATCAGAGTTGCGTCTACAAAAGAAAGAAGGCTATCAAATGTTCTATCTAAAATTAATGAGACTTGCTCTGTAATGTCCCTCCCCAAGCCATTGGTAGAAACAGCAGCGATGCTCTACAGAAATTATGAAAATAAAAGTGAAGCAAAGGGAAAATCTATTGCATGTATTGCAGCTGCGACAATTTATCTTGCCTGTAAGAGGTTTTCTGTTGTAAGGTCATTAGAAGAAATTGTTAAATCAGCTGGTATAACCAGGCAGCATGCATCTAGCATAAAACTTGCAGCCAAATACTATAGAATAATGGTCATGGAGATGGGCGTTTTTACAGAAGAACAGTCGTCTACCACCAATCGTAGTATGTCATCTTCATCTTCCTCCACGGCCTCATCTTTTAAATCTACCTTTTCTTCACCATCAGTAATACAATCAAAACCAATTCCTGTAACTCTTGCAATTGATCAATACATATCAAAACTTGCCAATACGGCAAAAATTGACATAAAAGTTGAGAGATTAGCAATTGACATCGCACATAAAACAAAAGATAGCCTTCTAGGAGATGGTAAGGCCCCTAACGGCCTCGCCGCAGCATACATATATCTTGCTGCGGTATTGCTTGGCTTTAATCTTCTGCAAATGGATATATCTAGTCTAGCAGGAATTACAGAAGTTACAATACGGAACAGATGCAAAGATATACTTACAAATTTTAAACTTGTAATAAATGTGAAACCATCGATGATGACATCAGAAAGAAGTTGAATAGACTTGTATTTAATGGAATATTGGTGATCCACACATAATTAATGTACACAAATTATCCGCACATCCTATCTATCTATGCCAGATGCATGTCTCTCTCCAACTGATCTGATCCTCGTAGATGTTTATCGATTTACTTCTTCTAATTAGAGAATGTAAAATGTCAGTTATCTAAACAGTTAGTAAAATTAAATGTTATGATTAGAGGATTATCTTATTTCTATTCGTTTTTTATTCTCTTCAACTGTGCTTTATACATTGAGATTAATTCTTCGACACTAGTTGCATCTTTTGGATTTTTATCATACCTTATTTTGCCAGTGAATTTGGGGAATCGTAGCGCCAATCCATAGCCTTTTCTCATCCGATCCATTGCAGCTGTATAAGATGGACTTAATGTTATTTCAGAGGCAATTACATCAATTACTATTTTAGGTTCAAACCATACATCCATATCTATTCCACTGTCAACTCGCGGATGTTTATGTAATATTATATGATCCTCTAAGTTCCTGTAGAATTGTTCAAGATGTTCATCTGTAAATCCAGTTCCAACTTTACACACACTTCTAAATATATCTGAATCGGGATCGTATGAGGCAAGTAAAAGAGCGCCATATTTTCCAACTCTGCGACCCCTACCGAAGAGAGCCCCTACTATAACAAGATCGAGGGTATCAGCGATATCACTACGATACTCACGTTTCAGTTTTATCCAAGCAAATTCTCTAGCTCCGGCACGATAATTACTTGAAAGTTGTTTCAACATTAAGCCTTCGCATCCATTTTCTATGGCTAATGCCATAAACCTCTCAATTTCGTCAATATTTTTTACAATAGCTTGGGGAACAATTCTAATCCTGTCTTTTTTATCCATATGGAATATTTTCTCAATTATTTTACGTCTTTCAACGTATGGCAAAGATGTTGTATCTTGTCCATCAATGTATAATACATCAAAGAAATTCAGGCTTATAGGGTAATTCTCTACTGCTTGCTTTATACCATATTTTCTACGCCGGTGCATTAATTCCTGAAAAGGAAGGTATTCGTCAGTTAATGGATTGATCGCTACAACTTCTGCTTCAAAAATCGCTTCACTTACCTTAATAGATTTGATAGCCTCCGTGATATCAGGATAATGATATGTGATTTTTTCTAGTCTTCTTGAAAATAACTCTACTTTTAGTTTACCTTTGTGTACTTGTATTCTCTCTCCATCTAATTTATATTCTGCTGCAGCTGCTCCGTTCATTTTTTCTATACATTCTGCTGAACTACGCACACGTTCAGCCAGCATTGGCCTGATTGGTCTGAACAATGTTATTTTCAAGGACTTTACAGTTTCAAGACCTTTTGTTGCTAAAAGTCTGGCCACTATTCCGAGATCGCTTGATACGTTGTAAGCTTTTTCTAAAATATGCCGATGTATTCTATTTCCTGTAAACGCCAATGCTAAAGCATCCATTATGGTATGATCTGCAATACCCAAGCGTAGACTTTCCGTGATAAATTTCATAATATATTTGGCTTCAAGGTAAGTGGCA
>JAJNBK010000160.1 GCA_021155845.1 Nitrososphaeraceae archaeon | reverse complement strand
TAGTGAATTTTATAATTCCTATTCTTAGTTTGGAGGTATAATTCCCAATCGTATAGTCTCAACTCCCTTATCTTCTAGTCTATCAGCTAATGCATTTAACCCGATTGAATCCCCTGCCAGATGACCTAGAACAATAAGATTGCCTTTTAAATTTTCTTCATACATTTTTCTTAGATCATTATAGTCAATATGTAGATAGATTACTGTTGAAATTTCGTGTTCAAAATATGCTTTAGCAATTGGGAACCCTCCATTAGTTCCTGCGGCAAGAACAAGCACCCAGCGACCAAATTTATTTTTTGACCTTCCATGAGCAACCTTTATTCTGGTAACTGCATTTTTGAATTCAGGAATGTCTTCGATTGATTTTACTACATCTAAGACAAGGTCATGATTACCCCCATTTATCTTGTCTAAGATTTTTTTTCTCATATACTCGTCGCATGGCTGGTGAATATTTACCAATGGCATTCCAATGATCCTCGCAGCGTCTACTACGTCATTATATATATGCGCATGATTTTTGATCTCGATTCTATTCTTCAAGTTTTTTACCATATCTTCTGCCTTGTCCTGGGGGACGCCATTCTCTACCATAAATTCGGTGTGTCTATCAAGTACTTTGTAAAAGTTAACTGCAGCAGAGCCCAATGGATGGTGTGCAATCACCGCATCACATCCTAAATTTTTTGCAAGTATTAATTCGGCAGATGTTACATCAACTGCCCCTTTAACATGAATTGCACTATCTGGCGGCATCCTCTTCCAACCTACAAGTTTCAGTCCAATATTCATTATATCATCAGTGTCAATCATCATAAGATAACAACATTCAATATATCATACGTTAAAAATATGACCATACTATCTAAGTTGTTGTGAGCATCGTATTTTCCAGGCGAAGAAGACATCTTCTGTACTTAATTCTGGAATTGATTTGAATTGAATTTGTTTATATGACGTATTTCTAATTAAAATGTCATGTCTTTTCTTGCAAGTCTGATATAGACATAGACACATACAATCTTGTACAGAGAATAGTGCAAGAGCCCTTCGCATTACATATCTTTCCAGAACAATATATACCTACTAAATAATTCCATTAACGACGTGATCTTTCAATTCAGTCTCTGTGTAAACATAAAATATACAAGAGCAAAACTATATCTGATATACATCCTGATATTATGAATCCATTCTTAGAAATCTATATTGCAATTATAATTGCAAATACGCTGTTCTAAATAAATGTTTATAGATAAAATTGCAGAATAGTCATGCGACATGCAAATTATAACAGACATATCTTCGATTTGTCTATATATATATATACTGCTCTTTTAAATATTGCAAACTTTAAATGCTGCTCTTGAATAATTATCTTAATGATATAACCATTCTGCTGTTGAATTATGTCATTGGACAAAAAAATCATTTGCAAATGAAGGAAATTGCTATAAGCACAAGTTCTATGGAATTTCGACTCATCAATGTATGGAGATGACTCCAGCTGCTATGAACTGTGAGAATAGATGCCTATATTGTTGGCGTCCAACTGAATTTTATGACACATTGGAAATGCCTGCAGAGTTAGTAGACGAACCTGATGTTATTGTACATAAATTACTCCATGAGAGAAGGAAATTAATCAACGGTTTCTATGGAAGTAATAAAAATGAGAAGAAGAAGCTAGATGAGTCTTTGCTTCCTACTCACTATGCCATTTCACTATCTGGTGAGCCGACGATGTATCCAAAACTACCTCAATTAATTAGATATCTAAAAACCTTGAAGGCTACCAAATCCATTTTTCTGGTAACAAACGGTCAGGAGCCGCAGATGCTTCATAGATTAGCCGATGAAGATGCATTGCCTACCCAACTATACTTATCAACGAATGCATCTAATAGAAAGATGTTTTACCGTATTAACCGGCCACGACATAGAGACGCATGGGAAAGATGGTGGAAAAGCTTGCGCTTCCTAGAAACAGTGAATACTCGAACAGTCTTAAGAATGACAATGATTAGAGGATATAATGACAATACAAAATTTATCGAAGAATTAGCAGAAATGATGCGCCAAGCTAATCCTCACTTTATTGAACTAAAGTCATATATGCATATTGGTATGTCTACACAACGGCTTGAGAAAAACAATATGCTTGAAATGAGCGAAATCCGTAATTTTGCATCTGAATTACATGACAAAATGACTGACTTTTCTATAATGGATGAGAGTGAGATTTCTAGGGTAATTGTTTTGCAAAATCATAAGCGATATATTAATAGATGGATTAATGGATATATTCCTTCAGTGTAAATCAGGTCTTAGATACATACTGCAAGTTGATAGGTATTTATTAAATATTGAAAATTTAGAACAGAAGAGTGTGTCATGGATAGTAAGGCCAAATGGTAATAGAATTTCCCGTCAAATATCAGTAAATTGTTCTGCTCCTTTCATTCAACAATACTAGCAAAAATTACATTCTCTTTTTCATTCTTTCATAGTTACGATATAATATTTGCATACACTTCTTTTTAAAATAATCGAGTGTCAATTTCGCGGGGTTACTGTGAAGAGTAGAGAAAACGTGTTAACACTTACGAATGCAGATGAAAAGTTTTATTCCCTATATTATGCGAAAGTTGATTATCTGACATTACCATTCTAAATTAGAGGACAACAAGATGCACATAATATCTTTAAACTTTTACTACTGTTTATGAATGGATAATATAATAAATAATAGATAAAACTATCAACCTCCTGTCTGCACAACTATCGATAAAGACTAAATCCTTCTAAGAAAATTAAAAAGTAACTTTTGAAATTGCAATACCATGCACAATGCTATTTTTAATCTTTAGAGAACCGCATATACATCCCTTCCCCATCAATATTATAATCTGAATATTATAAAAGAATCAATTAGCATCTTTACTAATAACCGACAACTGATACAATCCCTTTCCACAACAATAATAAATGCTCAATACATTCCAACTCCTTATCCGCAGAGACAGTACCAAAGAATACGATGAAGCATAAGCAGTAAGGCAGTATCACTTCAGGGAAATAATTATTATCATCAACAATAACTACACTAGAAAATACCTATATTTACAAGACATCAATATTATGATTAACGCAGAGATATTTGATTAGATTTCAGCTATAAACAACATTGAGAAATAGCAGAAGCAAAAAAAAGATTCAACTCCTGCTCCTAAAGAAGATTACTAACTTAACCTCTACAAACAAAGATGAATAAGAAATATAAAAAATTAAAGCAGCAATCTGCTATACCCTATGTTATTGTCTTTTTTATAGTTATACCAGCCTGCAAATTTGCCCAGTGCTTGTGCACGATGAGAAAAATCTGCCTTTCTATTTTCTTGATATAATTGACCGAATGTCAGTTCGCTTCCATCAGGAATAAAGATTGGATCGTATCCCCATCCTTTACCCATCGGTATATGAGCGATCTTTCCTTTTATTTCACCGACGAAACTTTGCGAAATCTCGCCGTCATAGAACGCAAAAACTGATCTAAAGTAAGCAGTTCTTGTTTTTGAGTTGATTAACAGTTTTAATACTCCATCGTAGCCAATAGTCTCAAAAGAGTAAGAAGAATATTGACCTGGAAACCCTTTCAACTCATCGATGAATAGTCCGTCATCCTCTACAATTATAGGCTTGGATATCTTTTTAAACGCAGATTTTGATTTCTCTATTGCTATTTCAATCAAAGAATTGGATTGAATTTCAGTTAATGGTATTCTCATAAAATGCACATCGATTGCGTATTTTTTCAAGACCGAATGAATCTCTATATATTTATTATAATTGTTACTTGCAAAGCAAATTGATTTCACCAATTAAAATGAACAGCATTATACATAAAAGTACATGGTATTCTATTAATCAGTAGTAGGAGGCGGCAACTTATTAATATTGATAGTTTATACATACATCCCCTTCTCTAATTGAGATCATAGTATAATGCTAATATGATAGATATCATAAGATAAAAACATCATGATCATCCGACACATATGAATTAGTCTTTAAATTAGCAAAGCTTTGATTTCATCATATGTATATAAATTTACTAAAATTAAAATTAATAAATGATATGACAAGAATAGAATTAAGATGGTACTTTCTGATTCTCTCATCCAATGTGGACTTGGCGATCATGTATCATTTAGTGAGTCATTAATATGACATCTAAATCATACTTGTCGTTCAATTGATATCATTACCAATGAATATTTCTATGATATACGATGCTATGGGGACTAGATCTTTTCATTATCCTAAATGTTCATTTAACTTAGAACTCATACATGAAATTCTTATCGCTCGTCCAAACGAAGTAAACTAAGATACTACCTTTCTCTTAGAATTGAGGTCTATGGGCATACGTGCATCAACGATAATCAAAATACCCATAAAAGATTTATAATATAAAGCTAATGGCATTATCAAATGACTTGTGCATACCTTCCTCGCCGTTCAATTTCTAAAACATTTTTTAAGATTTTATGCGTTTCATATTCTCCTATTATTTCTGAGTATCCTCGTAGGAAACCTTCGTACGCATCTTTATAGACTGATACATGCGCGCTACTGAATACCTCTTTTATTAACCTAATATCTACCGCTCGATCTTCCCTTCGATGGGAATAAAAAGACAAACCAAAATCAAGCACCACTAATTTTTTACTGACAATAAAATTTGATGTTGTGAGATCTCCGTGAATAATATGATTCGTATGAAGCAATCCAGTGTATTTTCCAATTTCTTCGCATAATTTCAGAGTTATCACATCCTTTGCAACTTTACCTTCCACAAATTCCATTATGATCTCC
>JAJNBK010000159.1 GCA_021155845.1 Nitrososphaeraceae archaeon | reverse complement strand
GTATAAAGCCAATCCCAAATGGGTTGGTGCAAGGTCTCTTGCTACATACCTGACAATATTCCAAGGAGGTCTAGCTGCTGGAAGTGTGATATGGGGTTCCGTAGCTGTAAACCTTGATGTGAGAACAGCATTAATGATTGCTGCAATAGGTTTGGGCCTCGGGCTGTTGACAGGCCTAAAGTTCAAGTTGATTAGTGATGTACAATCAAAATCAATAAAACAATCTGCATCTATGTATTGGTCTTCCCCTACAATGCTTTTTGAACCAAGTTTAGAAGAGGGACCAGTTTTGGTAAAGATTGAATATAAAATTGATAAAGAACATCAACAACAGGATAACAAAAATATCCTCAATGACTTTTTGATAGCTCTAAAAGATTTATCAAAAATTAGAAAACGAGATGGAGCAATTCAATGGGGAGTATATCGAGATGGTGCAAATCCACATGTTTTTGTTGAGAACTTTGTAGTAGAATCTTGGGCCGAACATTTACGACAACATGAACGTTTAACAGCTGCAGACATAGGGATACTGGATAAAGTTCGTAGCTTTCACATAGGAGATAAGCCTCCAGTTGTTACTCATTATGTTGCAGAACCTTTTCCCACTACATCAAAATACAGTAGTATAGTAAAAGGCAGAGATAAAAAGGAAACAACAGGAGAAAATAATACAAATGAAAAATAATAATAATAATAATGATGTAAATACTACAATAAATGGAATACATCATGTTACTGCAATATGTAGTAATCCACAAAAAAATATTGATTTTTATACAACATTATTAGGATTACGATTGGTCAAATTAACTGTAAACTTTGATGATCCAACAACATATCACCTATATTATGGAGATGAAGTAGGACGTCCTGGAACTATTCTGACTTTCTTTCCATGGTCTAGTGCTCCAAAAGGTTATAGAGGAACTGGTCAAGCCATAACAACTTCCTTCTTAGTACCAGAAAATTCTATCGATTTTTGGAAAGATCGATTAAAGAGTAATGATATTTGTTTTGAAGGTCCTATGAAACGCTTTGATAATGAAGAGCAAGTAATAAAACTATATGATCCTGATGGTCTTGAATTGGAATTAGTTGCTCATCCATCAGCAAAGGAAAACGATGAAAGATTTTGGAAAGATGGTCCAATATCATATGAAAACGGTATAAGAGGCTTTTATTCTGTAAGTTTATCAGAAGAAGGATATGAACGTACATCAGAAGTATTAAATGAACTTGGATACAAAATGATAGAAAATGAAGGCAATCGTTTTCGATTTCAACTAGAAAATTCACAATTTACAACAGGAGCTAAAATATTAGATGTTCTTTGTTTACCATATACTCCTTATGGAAGGATTGGAATAGGAACAGTTCATCATATAGCTTTTCGAACGCCATCAGATGAAAATCAAAAATCAACTAGAGAAAATATCATAAAAGTAGGATTAAATCCCACGCCAGTAATGGATAGGACCTATTTTCATTCAGTGTATTTCAGGGAACCTGGTGGTGTTTTATTTGAAATTGCTACAGATCCACCAGGATTTACAGTTGACCAAAAAGTAGAAGAATTAGGTAAAAAACTTATGTTACCAAAATGGCTTGAACCAATAAGGGAAAGGTTAGAAAAGGTATTGCCAAAGATAGAATTATCCAAAGATAATAAAAATAATTCGATAGCAAGTGGAATAAACAGCAATGATTAAATCAAAAGATTTTGGATTTAATCATATATTTGTTAATTCTTCCTACTCTTCTTCTAATAGTTTCAATAATAATAACAAAGAGGAAAATGATGACGCGAATAAGAACTTAACATTTATTCTATTACATGGTACTGGTGGGAATGAAGAAGATCTTATTTTTCTTGGAAAGGAACTTGAACCTAACGCAGCAATATTAAGTCCTAGAGGAAAAGTCTTGGAAAATGGTATGTCACGTTTCTTTAGAAGATTGGCTGAAGGGGTCTTTGATATTGAAGATCTTAAATTCAGAACATATGAACTTGGAGACTTTATCCAAAAATGTTCTTTACATTATAATTTTGATTTAAACCAAACAATAGCAGTAGGATTTTCTAATGGGGCTAATATTGCCACTAGTATGCTTCTTCTCCGTCCGGATGTGTTCCACAGTGCAATCCTTTTCAGGGCAATGATTCCCTTGATTCCTAATCCTTTACCAGACCTTTCGGACAAAAAAATATTATTATCTGCAGGATTGAACGATCCTATAGTATCTATAACTGAAAGTGAAAATCTTTATAGGTTATTTCAAAAATCCAATGCAAATATAACGTTAAAGTGGCAATCCTCAAGTCATAATCTTATTCAAAATGACTTAATAATTGCAAAAGAATGGATTTCAAATAACTTTCATTGAAAAATAGAATATACTAGTTTAGATTTAACTAATCTATATAATAATGACAACTACAAATAATAATGAAAAAGAACGTCATGCAACATGGCTAGAACTTTTCTTTGATCTTGTTTTTGTAGTTATAATTTCTCAATTATCTCATTTTTTATTACATGAAATTTCTTTACTAAGATCTTTGGAATTTTTATTTCTTTTTATTCCAGTTTGGTGGGCTTGGATCGGTGTTACATTTTATTCCACTCGATTTTATTCTGATGATGTAGGACATCGACTTTTATTGTTATTGCAAATGGGAGGAGCAGGTGCCATGGCCGTCAATATTTCTGGAGCTTTTAATAATACTTTTTCTGGTTTTGCAATATCTTATGCATTCATCCGTTTTATTCTTATAGTAGAATATATTCGCGTCTATAAAACAAGCACTATTAAAACTTCAATATCGCCTAAACCTTTACTAAAAAGATACATTATTGGTTTTTCTATTGCAGCAGTAGTTTGGTTTATTTCTGCTTTTGTAGCCACATCTGAAATACGTACTGGATTGTGGATTATTGGATTAATAATTGACTTTGCTACACCAATAACTGCTGGAAAGTTACATTCACAATTTGCTCCTAATATATCTCATTTACCTGAACGGATGGGCTTGTTCACACTTATTGTACTTGGTGAATCAATTGTTAGTATAGTTATTGGAATGTCTGATCAACAATGGAATACCTATTCAGTAGTTGTTTCGTCATTAGGCTTGTGCATATCTTTTAGTTTATGGTGGTTATATTTTGATAGCAGTGGAAGAATGCCTATACAGATTCTCGTAGAAAAGAGTAATATTGTAATATACTCTATCTGGTTGTATATTCATTTTCCATTAGTAGTTGCAATAACCGCAGTAGGGGTAGGAATAAGACATCTAATATCAAATGAACAATATTCTCCATTGACTGTCTCTGACTTATGGCTAATTTGTATTTCCGTTTCTATTTTTTTAGTTTCTCAAGGTATATTGTATTTGATTTCTAGGAATAATAATAATAAGGGTGAGGCTCTTGACAAAAAAAAATTTGTTATATATAGAATAGGTTCGGTAGTTGCCATCATGAGCATTCCATTTTTATTCTATAACT
>JAJNBK010000158.1 GCA_021155845.1 Nitrososphaeraceae archaeon | reverse complement strand
TTGATTATCACCTTCCTCCTCAAAGAGAACGGCTGCTGTTCCACCTTCAGCAGAAACAGAATGGGAACGCATGACCTGTACCTTTGAAATCACCGCAATACTCAGCTTTTTATCTATGGTAGCAGACGAGATAGCAGCTCGCAGGCCAGCTAGACCTGATCCAACAATAATGACATCATGAGAAATAGTATCTGTCAATTACCAATATCGTCCTCGGGGCAATATCAATTGTGTTAATCGATTCTCACGTATATCTTTTAGCATATTTGCCATGACTATAGCAATAATTAACTGTTACTCTTTTTATTTATTATGAACTAACAAACGCTCCGTCTAATCATCAAGTAAATCGAGAAAACCTAATATCATAGAGTTTTGATTATGAGTTGAAAAGATTTACTATAACTAATCGAAGGAATATTATTATTAGAATTTTTTGAATTATACGAAATGATATCATTGATTTGACTCTGCCACTTCCTCTGCAATAGCAATAATAGAGCAATATTGTTTATCCTCTCTACACATATATAGGAAATACAGCTATGTTATAATGCTCTCTTTAGTAGCGGATGGATAATCTAAAGGTAATTTTCTCAACAATATATCAAGTTCGTTAACCTATTTTAGTTATCTATACCAACATACAGATATATGCCGATAGAATACAAAGGTAAGGTATTTCTGGCTCCCAACACTTCTGATGAAGAAATAGTTAATAAGGCTAAGAAAAAATTAGTAGAAAATGGTATCAAGGAGGAACATATTCAAATCAACTACAATATACAAGATCTAGAAGTTGGTGACATATACGTCAGTTATGAACCGCCGGATCTAGTAGTCAGAAATGTTTATGATAAAAAGGCAACAGGAATTACAAAAATGAAGAGCAGTGGAATGATACAGATCTAATGAAACATTTTATCCAAGATTTTTGCCAATTCGTTTACTTTTTGTTTACTCTCCGTGCCATCACCCATTGACCTCACTGTTACCTCTCCTTTCTCAATTTCTTCAGGTCCCACTATCACAGTTAGAACAGCACCTTTTGATGCTGCATCATCAAGTTGTTTCCTAAGTGATCTTCCATTATTAAGGTTATAGTCAGTGCTAATTCCGCTGCTTCGTAAAATTGAAACTATGCCTAACGCCGAAGTTTTTATACTACTCGAGGTATATGCAACATAAACCATTTGTTTAGGCATGTGTTTTAGAATTCCATTTTTTTGAAGAGCCATCATTATCCTTTCCACTCCTCCTGCTGCGCCAATTGCACCAATATCCTTTCTGCCGAAAGCATGAGTTAATCTATCATATCTGCCTCCGCCAACAAGTGCACCTAATTCAATAAATGGATCAAATGCTTCAAAGACTACTCCTGAATAATAATCTAGTCCTCTTACAATTCCGAGATTAACTCTGACATTATCAACTCTTCTGGATTTTAGGGAGTCCATCAATGCTACGACTTTACTCCAATTTTCTAATCCATTTAGATCTGCTTTTGAATAGACCTCGTTGACAGTCCCTTTTATGCTTGATAGCTCAACTAGCTGCTGAAGCGTGGACAAATTAACTTTGTCTTTATATTCCTCCGATAGTTCAGAGAAACTCTTCTTTGTAACCTTGTCAACTGCTCTCAATATATCAGGGATTATTTGTTCTTCTGCGACACCAAGTTTCTGTCTAATGTATTCCTCAATTAACTGTCTATCATTCACTTCTACCATAACATTTAGTCCCAGTTTTTTCAAAAATATTGAAACAAATTCGATTACCTCTGCATCAGATTCTTTGCTGAATGGACCATAGATCTCTATGTCCCATTGATGGAAATACCGATAGCGTCCCGCTTGTGGTTCGTCATATCTCCATACATCAGAAAATGATGCCAGTTTGACAGGCATCTTTAAATCTCTCCTTGTTGCTACGAATCGCGTAAGACCGATTGTGAGATCAAATCTTAATGCAATATTTCTATGTCCCTTGTCAGTAAAACTATAGATTTCATTTGATATGGATGCTCCAGCCTTTGCTTCTAACGTGGTAAGCATCTCCAAAGGCGATGGCTCCATAACCTTGAAGTTAAAGAGACACGTGGTTTCCATGAATTTCTCTTTAATATAATTAATGTTATGTAGTTCCTCTGGTTCTATGTCTCTCATTCCACGGGGAATTTCTAACTTCATAATGAACGCATTAATTTGTTGACATTTAGATTTTACGATCAATTATAATAACATCTGAGTTTTGTACCATTACAGTGACAACAAGAGAGTTTCGATATCTTGATCATATGACAGATGCGATCATTGAGGCCTACGGCAGCTCGTTAGATGAGGCATTTGAAAATTCTGCCAAAGGACTTGTTAATACGATGTTTCATATCAAAGAGATCACTCCTGACCAAGAATATGAAATCATTGCCAAAGGATATGATATCGAAAGTTTACTTTATGATTGGTTAGAGAAAGTTATGCTAAGAATATTAATTGATAATATTGTATTATCAGATTTCAAAGTTAAAATCTCTGAAAGTAATGGCAATTATTTTCTTAAAGGTATTGGCAAGGGAGAAGTATTAGACCTACAAAAGCATCAGTATAAGGTTGAAATCAAGGCGGTAACCTATCATGGAATGGAAATTAAACAAAAAGAAAACATAGTTACGACTAGATTCTTGTTAGATCTATAATCTCATGTTTTTATCGTAATATTTAACCATGTCTTGTTGTTATCCCAAAATAATATTGAAATTATAAAAATTGTTTAGTGTGTGAAAATATATAATAACATAGGAAAGCTTTTGCAGACAATGAAAGTTGCTTAAAGATTAAAAAATCTTAAATATCAAATACATCATCTAATTCATAGAAAACATGAGTGTTGAAAAAAAAGCTTCTAGTGCGCATGCAACTGGTAACCAGGCTTTAATGGAGCTTTCTGAAAAGAACTTTGATGAAATAGTAAGCGGAAGCAAGCCAGTCTTAGTAGACTTTTGGGCGACGTGGTGTGGGCCATGCCAATTTATGCTTCCCATATTTGATAAATTAGCAAAAAAATATGGCGATAAGGTATCATTTGGCAGGTTGAATGTCGACGATAACCAAGGATTGGCAATGAGATTTGATGTATATGCCATTCCGACATTTATAATCTTCATGAATGGCAAGGCCATTGACAGAGCTGTAGGAGCAGTGGGAGAAAAGGGTCTCGAAGGATTACTTCAAAAATACCAATAGCATAGCCATTTGCATGTTACATTGATTCTATTTCTCTGCCATCTGGATGATTATGGAGCAAACAAGTACTACTAAATATATCCATATGCAGGATCTGTTTTTCTTTTGAGTTTCAGAACCGTCTCGAAAGCTTCTTTTTCCTCTTCATTTAAGCGATGGTTGAATCTCTCAATCAACAGTTTTGCCTGTCTGCTGTTCAGATCTGTATAGAAAATATCTTCTTCGTTGATTTGTCTTCCAATAACTGGACCTTTTATAGAAACTGCAACTTGCATT
>JAJNBK010000157.1 GCA_021155845.1 Nitrososphaeraceae archaeon | reverse complement strand
TCATGTGTTGCATTTTCTAGAAGTAAGAGAAAAACCATAATAGTTGGGGATGGGAACACGCTGATAAAAAATAATTTTCTCTCAAAGTCAATAGATACTATAACAAGAAAAGATGGATTTTCTATATGGCGAGATTCTATTTCCTAAATCTACAAATTTATTTTATGTTTTGCAGAGTTTGATCTATCAGTGCAACATTCAAAGGTACAAGTCAACCATCGTCTTGTAGAAGATAAGATGATAATTATTATTTAAGCTTTCTATATGATAAAGAAACTGCTCATGTGATTTATTTTCTGCGACCTATTCGTTGTTAACACAGTCTTATTAAGAAATTTATTAAGAAATGCAATTATTTGCCAATCAAAAACTTCCTCTATTTCTTAAGAAAAAGAGCATTCTGAACACAAAAAGTTACCGTAATCTCTCGCTATTTGAACGATGAACTGGACAGCTTTTTTAATAAACAATTTTGTGCGCTCAGACATACAACACAATAAGTTCTGTGATTACAGTTCTTTTCCAGTAAGTCTATCTCATATGTTTTACTGAAAGGATCATCGAATAATACCTGTACCATAAATTGCAATGAAATAGGAGATCGAATAGGAGAATGATGGCAAAACGGTTTGTACGTAGACTTTAGTTAGTAATTTTACAATGTAAGGTACTATAATGATAAGGTTATAGTATCTTCGTTATTTTTTCTGATTTATTAAGAATGATTATCCGTTGTTATCCTTGTAGATTATCCCTCAGTGTCCTAAACAGTCTTTATACCTATCTTCATTATTTCTTAATAAATATATGGAATAATCTAGGTATACTTCGTACCAGTACTACTACAAACCCAGGTAAGAAATAAAACAGTACCTTCTTGATGGTTAAAGATACAAAGTAGATCTAGATAGATAGGTGCTATAACAATAAATACAATAATTAAAAAAAGCAGAATAGAAAAAGACTGTGATTTTGATTTACAAGGAGGAGCAATAATAGCTCTTACCCTTAAAAAAGAGTATAATGGTGATATCAAATTCACTCCTTTGTAATTACACGATTACAAAAAGATATTATTATAATTTATAGTAAAGAAAGAAGAAATAGTCGGAAAAGGTGTCACAAAGATTAGGCATATATATATCATACATCAGCTAGGGTGTGTCTGTATCTGCGTGTGTATGTGTGTACTTCCGTCCTTATGAACTGAAAAATATCAAGATGTACCTTTAATGAGATCTTGAAGATTTAATGATGGTAATATTGTTGTCGTTGTCGTATTTGTTTTCATTCTTGTAGTTTTTCTTCTTGACATTGCTTGCTGCAGGACGAAAATTTGATCATTCTTATTTTGCAACTCTTTGCTAAGTTTTTTATTTTGAATTGATAGATCTTTGTTCCTTTGTAGATATATAGAATTGTTCCCTAATAGAGAGGATGTATATGATTTATAATCTGATAGCATTTGTCTACATATATCATAATTCTTGATGGCTTCTAATTCTTTAATATATTGATCAATCTTTTCTAGGCTCATTTGTCTTCCTTCTTTTTTGGTTATTCCTTTTTTGTTTTTTTTGCTCAGACTATACTGCAGCAGCATCATTCTCCAATAATCTTTCAATAGCTCTTCTTGCGCCTTCAATAAGGCGCAGCATTTCAACACCTATACCAGAACACAAACTATTTTCAGCAACAATTAACGCTTCACCTGCTTTTATTTTTGGATTTATTCCTTTAACACGACACATCTTTACTGCTGCATCTAGCATGAGAATTACATAATTAATAGATATATTCTTGGCCTCAGCAGGATATTTGAAAATTGCCAAAATAATCCTTGCAAGTCGAAGCTCTTCTTCTAGGATAACAGCAGCTCCCAACCTTTTGGCATACTCTTCAGTTGAATTTTTCAGTAAAGATAGTTGTTGCTGATATGTAGTTGTTATCGCTTGAGTAGCATTGTTAAATGATTGTACTATCTCTTGTTGCATGGGTTTTTGCAGACCATCAATAGAACTTTTGATAGCATCTGCCTGTCCTTTAAGCTCATGTATGCGATTCTCTAATACCTTCACGTTGGCCTCTAACTCTATCTTTTTATTTTCAAGCTCTTCGATCCGTCTTTCAATTGACTTTAAATTATTATATTTGCCTATTGCCTCTAACACCTCAATAGGTTTTCCATACCTTTTGGCTATGTTATATAGCTGTTCTATGGCTGGAAGACTAAACTTTAAATCATAAAGCAAAGTATTGCACATAGCTATCAAGCTTTGAAGATGAGCATAATCAGAATTAACCTTATTTAATGCAGCTTCTAAATCAGTCCTTTTTCTCTGCAGATTTTTTATTTCTGATTCAATATCTGATATATCAGTAAACTTGTTTAATGCTTGAAATGCTTTGTTTACAAAATCCTTAGTTATACTAACAGATTTGTTATTATTATTACTACTGTTACTATCATCATTACTATTAAAACTACTATTACTATTATGATTATCAGCAGCATATCTAATTGCGATTTGTTTGATCTGCTTAAGTGAGATTTCATCAAATCCTAACTCTTTTAATTCTTTATACTCTATGAACAGCTCCTGTTGCTGTGCTATCTTTTCCTGAATATCTCTAAGGCTTGCTTGGGATTGTTCTATATCTAACTGTATGTGTTCTTTCTTTGCATTTGCATGATTTATCTCATTTTCTAGTGCTACAAGATTGCCATATTCATTTACTGCTTTAATAACTAAGTTTGCATCTCCAAATGTGCTTGAAGCTTGGCGAATCTGCTTTAGTATTTCAACCGTCAAGCCTGCTTTCTCTAAATCTGATTTGTATATAAAAAGCTCTGTAAGCTGCTTAAGCGATAACCCTTCTACCTTAATACTCTTATGTAATTGAATGATATCCTTCAAACTCAAGCCTGAGCTATTCAAATCCCGTAATAATGATACTATGTCTTCTAAAGACATGTTTTCTGCATCCAGATAGGATTTTAATGAAACAGTTTTTTTCACCTCATTTAGAGTTAAACCACTTTTCACCATTTCAGATATTATTTTAATAGCATCATCCTTTGAAGTAGAATCCACGATATCTGTGCCTCTTGTATAAAGTTTGACAGTATTCTCAGACCATGCTCCACCATTCAGTCTACTTATATCGTTATTAGTATAACCTTTCTGCCTTAGTGTGATCATAAGTTCTTTGGCTCTGTTTAGCTCAACACTACTTCTAAGAGGCTGTTTCTTTGCAAGTGATTGTAGCTCCGAGATAATAGATTCATTGGAATCAGTATTCATAAACTTAGTTAGAAATATAGTGGAAGAAACTTCTACTTAAATGTTTCGTAGATTATTATAGTAGTTATATCTATATAGCGTTTCTTCAACCTATGTACCTGTTCGATTTACATGTTCAGCATATGACGTTGTTCTACTGCTACACGATTCTGCGTTCGCTTTCCTAACAAGCCCAATAATGGCTGAATATACGCCATAACGTTCAGTTCATAAAAGACAGTCTTCCTTCAAACTTTTCATAATTTACCATACAACAAGAATCATCTAGTAGAGAATTTGCCATAAATGTTGACATAATACGCATTTATTTAAACCTATTTACATCTTATTAGTTTTTCATATTTCGCTCTATATTATAATGATTTATTCAAGTTATTATTTAAACATTAAAATATATACATATGATGCTGAGACTAATCTTTGCTTTCTGTATGCCAAGAGCAGACGAACTTACGAGATATATATGTGTTAAAAGATACCCGTTACATGCTGTAAGAACATAGACATTTTATTGCTTCAGTCAGACCACTTTAATCAATCTATTTTGAAAAGTCAAATCTATGCATTTTCAAATCTACTATATATATGTGTATGAAATCATGGCTGTAAACATACACAGTCAAACGAGGAGTTAGTGGTGGGTGTACATATATCTTTGAAGATACATTCAGAGGTCATCGAGTCCGGTTAATGTTTAAAGGTCTTTCTTCTTGTTTTAAGTTCTCCACATATAT
>JAJNBK010000156.1 GCA_021155845.1 Nitrososphaeraceae archaeon | reverse complement strand
CGTCAGATATTCAAGGTATGAACGCATTTCTTTACTCTGCTCCTTTGTTAATTTTACTTTAAATATAAACTCGTTCACTTGTATGTAAATGTGATACTTATCATTATTATATAGTGTATTTCTAAACTCGAGTTTAGAAATACATAGAAGTATATTCAGTAGCAACAACAATTACTCAATATGCATCTCTATTACTACGTTTTAAAATTTAAATTAAACTTTAAAAAATAGATACTTTCCAATGAGCTGAGCGAACCACTTTAAAATAATCGCATACACAGGAAAATTAATATTGAAATTACGAAGAACCTTGTTGACATTCCTTACAGATTTCTTGGCCACCTTAATTGATGCGACTAGTAAGTCGTAAATGATAACATTAAAAGAGTTCATAAATAGTTTCTTAAATCTGGTTTATCATAGTATAAACCTTGGACGAAAGAAAGCTGGAGGTTAAGATAGCAACAAAATCTAAATATTCCTTAATAGTATCAGCGTTTTGAACTATATTGTACGGCGGATGATTAGATTTTTTTAATAATGTTTACATAAAGCTAAGCCACCAGGTAATAGAAATAATTGACAAAAAGTCATTCATCATAGTATACAATAACCTAATACGATTCCTGAGTTTTTTATTTGAATTTAGAATTACTCAAATTAGGTACATGGAAAAAATCATGACAAAAAATCCCATTATAACAGATTTCGAATATATTAATGCTCAAGGTCATAAATATCCAGGCAAAACAAATTCTGGATGTATACTATCTTATACTATTAACTTATACTGTCTATACTGAAGAAACTGTCGGTTTTAAAAAAAATGAAATTAAATAATATTGTACTTCTTACCTGTTTTCTCGAACGCATTTAATGCATGGAAGAGCTGGTCCTTTTTATGTAATGAAGTAAGAGAGATTCTAAGACATGCTGATCCTTTTTTCACCGTAGGGTATCTAATAGGTTGAGCAAAAACGTCATTTTTAAGTAATTCATCTGAGAATTCTACGGCTAATTTATCGTTTCTAATCATAATAGCAATTATTTGAGTAGTCGAATTGCCTATTAAAAAGCCGATTTCTTTTAATCCTTTAGAAAACGTCTCAATATTACAAAATAGGCGTTTCTGTAAATTACCTTTTTTAGCAAGAGGAATTGAGGATAATGCCGACACACATAGATGCTGTGGTAAAGCAGAGGTATAGATAAACTGGCGGGATTTGTTAATAAATATCTCCCTAATTGTTCTTGATGTAGCGACATATCCTCCAAAGCAGCCTAAAGCTTTACTCAAACTGCTGATGTGTATATCTATTAAGTTGTTTACACCTAGATGCGAAGTCGTGCCAGAAAAAGAATCCAATGAACCAAGAATAAAGTCACCATGAGCATCATCAACCACTGTTATAGCATTATTACTTTTGGCAATGTTGCATATTTTCTGTAGCTGTGACAGATCTCCATCTATGCTAAATACGCCTTCTGTTATTACAATTTTTTTATTACTAACACAATTTTGCATCAATCTCTCAAGGCAATCAGCGTCATTATGTCGAAATACTTTAATCTTTGCACGACTAGATATGCAAGCATCTATTATGCTTGCATGATTCAATTCGTCACTAAAAATTGTTGAATTTTTATCAGCAAGAGCTGTGATGGCTCCAAGATTTGCCATGTACCCTGTCGGAAATACTAAGGAACACTCCGTTCCACGATGTTTCGACAGTTGTTCTTCGAGTTCTATAATTTTGGGATCATTGCCAGCGATGAGCCGTGAACTACATTGTGATATCTGTCTAAGTTGTTTTATTGTTTTTCTTAGAACCTGTTTATTTTGTGACAATCCGAGATAATCATTAGAGCAAAAATGAACTGCTTTTTTACCATTGACGGTCGCAGTAGAACCGTGAAGGTTAACGGATTTTAATGTCCGATATATATTTTGCCTTTGAAGCTTATTTAGCTCTTTTTCTAAATAGTTATACCTCGAGGCCAATCTCTCTTATCATCAAAATATCTTTCTCAGAGTAGTTTCCGGCTGTGGTTAGATATCCACCTGTGATAATACCGTTTGCACCTGCCTTTAAAGCCATTCTTTCATTATCCCTAAGGTAAACCTCTCTTCCTCCAGCGATCTTTAGAATCGTTTTGGGAATGATAAAACGCCAGATGGCAATCGTTTTTACAATCTCCATGGGATGAAGAGGCGGTACATTTTGAAGAGGAGTTCCTCCTCTTGGCATTAAAATATTTAATGGGACCTCGTCAGGTTGAAGGGAAGCAATCGAAAATGCTAGCTCTAGTCTCTGTAATGAAGATTCGCCCATCCCTATTATACCTCCACAACACAGTTCAAGTCCCTCAGCCTTTACAATTCTTGCGGTGTTTAATCTGTCATGAAAATCATGAGTCCGACAAATCTGAGAAAAATAACTTTCAGACGTTTCCAAATTATGATTGTAACGCTTTACGCCTAACGACTTCAGTTTACGAGCCCTTTGAGCAGTCATAAATCCAAGTGACACATTTACTTCAATGTCTATATTACTCTTGATTGTTTGAATTATTTCGCAAATCTGAAAGAAATCCTTCTCTGGAGGAGATTTATAAGCGCAGACAAGACAAAAACTTGAGGATCCGTTTTGTTTGGCTATCCTTGCCTTTTCTAATATCTGCTCTTTTGGTAAAAGCGGATATTTAGTAATGCCACTATCATAGAAAGCTGATTGAGCACAAAAGGAACAATCTTCTGAGCAGCCTCCAGACTTTGCATTTATTAAAGACTCAACATCAACCTTATCTCCGTTGTACTTCCTTGTAATAGCATTTGCGTAATATGATAGATTTACAATATCATCTGTGGAAAGCAGTTGCCTAGACTCATCAAATGTAATATTCTCTCCTTTGTTCAATATCCTTTCTGCAATACCTTTTATGAATACAGAATCAGACATTGAAATGAAGATGTTATAGACGGGTAAATAACCTTTGGCCTTATCTAATACAATAGAATAATATTGCAAAATTCGAATTTAGAAATATTCATATTAGGTTTTTGAAGATAAACCATCTATCAATAATTGCCAAAAAAATAGCGTAAAATCCCCCCCTTTAATCCTCTAGGATATAAATTACCGATACTAACGGAATATAAACAGAACAAAAGCAATTATAATATTCATCATGCTTTGGGATCAGTCATTACAACGATTTTCGTAGTTACCTTTACTCTGACAGAGGGTTTAAAAAACGACCCATATTTAGACCGTCTAAAAAATAGTACCTTTTTTTTACCTATAATTTAGAGGTTTGAACACAAAACAGATTATTTAATTGCCGATACCCTTTTTGAACGCTTTATCATAAATTCTTGACAATGTCATAGTTATACGCCCCAATGCTGAGATATAACGTGAAGTATGCTTTAGCATATTTACGAGTAAGCACTGAAGAACAAACAGTGCTTAATCAAAAAATGGCTTTGCAAAAATGGTCCTATGAACATAATTACCAAATTCTAGACTTCTT
>JAJNBK010000155.1 GCA_021155845.1 Nitrososphaeraceae archaeon | reverse complement strand
AAGATGCACAGTCAGGCTAAAAGAAAATTAAAGAGATTCGCCAAGACCCGGGGATTGCCTTTCTAATCTGGCGATATTCTTTGCTAGGTTATCCATTGTTCCTGGAATATGACAATTGCATATACATTCTTCACATTCTATGTGATTTCCATTTTTACAATGGTCGGAGAATGCTTGATTTTCCATAAAAGATGAGAACTTTATGTTTTAAACCTTATTTTTACGTTTGTCTTACATATCTTGAGCGATGTAAGTAAACATAGTAAACATAATGTTACGGTTTGATATCAAGAATGTGACTTTATTACGTATTTATTATGTATTGTTATATAATATAAATAAATGTAAAAGTTCTGTTTATTGTCAGGATAAAGTTTAAATTGTAGGCGTTAAGTTATGTCTGCTTCTAACAAAAAAGAACATCTCTAAAATAAAAAATTAATTTGCTCTCTAAGATTTTACTTTAACAATACGTTGCATATAATTTCCTAATAAAATTGTAAACAAAACTATTATGATCTCCTTACCTATCACTTAAATTGCATGATTTTGATTCTATTATGGATATGCATCAAGATGACTTGAAGACGGTATGGATCTGTAACGAGTGCGGCATGAGGTTCATTTTCTTTTCAGATATGCAAGACCACAATGCTAAGTTTGGACATGTAGGAATAAAAAAATATGATTTATCATCCGGTAAACTGCTTGAAAGTATTGCATATGACAAGGAATAATAACTTCGTGTCATTCATATGGCCGGGGTCGCCTAGCCTGGGAGGGCGCAAGCCTGGAATGCTGTATAGTCAGCTTGTGACCTATAAAGGTCCCGAGGGTTCAAATCCCTCTCCCGGCGCCTCAAACACTACTTTCATTTCTTCTTCTATATTTCATAAGAGACAACTCATGGCTTGATTGCTTTCATTTTATACTGTTGTTGATAGTTGTATCCCTCGGTCTAATTAGGATTACCTTTGACATTAGGCCTATCGCTAATTAGACTTTAGTATCTGGATTGTCTATTGTTGCTCATTATACAAATCCTATGATCTATTCTCGGCTCGAAACTTAACATCTCAACCAGAGAGAAAAGATGTTACGTGTCAAAAAGCCATAAGAAGAATGCTGCAAAATGATTATTTTTCATCTAATATTAATAATGCCTTTTTCATCGAGCATTTCTATAAGTGTTGTGAGCCGAGCACTAATTTCTTCCAGAGATGTTAATTCCTTTCCTGTAATTTTTTTAGACGATCTTGGACCTTCGATATCAGTATCTTCGCCACGCTCTTGTCTTCTATTAGATTGCATGTGTATGTCTGTAGTTTAACGTAATATATTCCAAGGTTATTTTATCTTTTATGAATTACTGTATCCAAATGTAATTAACTATTCGTCATAAATGCATATAAGAGTCGTATCTAAAATTTTATACTTCCATCTGCTTTTGATATTTCTTTAATATTTCAATTTCTGCGATACGAGACCATCTTCATCACCTTAAAACTTGTTTTTTATATTCTATAATTGTGATTTATACAATGTACATGCATAACAAGGAATTTTTTTGTGTTTCATGTTCTATTATACAACCGTTGTAATAAAATTCAACAATGTTTTTCTCTCTATATTTTTGGTCGTCTTAGTTAAGGCAGGCAAAGCATACAAAAAGACAGAATGGAATATGTTATTAAAAAGATAATAATAATAACAACTTGTTATAAATTAATTGACAATTGTAATATCTTGATTTAAGTTTGTGATAAGCAAATTAATTATGAATTGCTAATAACATTATATTCAGGTAAGATAAGGAATATTGAAATACCAATGAACAATAGAAACTATTAGGCCTTAATTACCACAAATTTCTACATTGCAGTACATGGGTCATGATTTATGTTGTATTACATCGGATGGAAAACGAATCTGAACATATATGATGAATGCATTTCTTATCTAATTATTAAACTATAACTTAGCTTTAAATAGAGTTCAGACATTTCAGCCGTTGTTAATCAATGGCATTCTTAAAACGGGATTATGATATTATTGTTGCTGGCGGCGGTCTCGCAGGCATGATCGTTGCATGCTCTGCGGCTTATTATTCGAAGCAGTCTCTTCGAATCCTTATTGTAGATAGAAATAATTTATCTAATATGGGAAAGAAAACAGTATCAGGATGGATATGCGGAGATGCTGTGGGTAAGAATACCGTTGAATATATGTCAAGTCGAATTGGAATTGAATGGAAATATCCGGAGATTGAGCATCCTGTAAAGGGAGTAATTGCATATTCTCCGAATCATGAAACTGCTATTTCTTTTGATGGGGAAGGTTACATTCTTAATAGAAGGCTTTTGCCACAGAAACAGATGAAAGATGCATTAAAAGCAGGCGTCGAGGTCAGAGATCAAGTCGTATTACGTTCCTTGATCATAGAAAACAATAATGTTATAGGAGTAGAAGGTGAGGATAACGTTAACAAATCGTTATTCAAAAAGACTGCTAAAATTGTTGTTGATTGTACAGGTGTTACTTCTGTTCTAAGGAATAATTTAACAATAAAATCATATATTCAACGCAGAATTGATAGAGAGGATCTAGAAGCAACTGGTCGTTATATCTATAATTTTGACATTGCGGAGCGGGATGATACATACTTCAATCCCGACTACTGCATAATCCATTTGGATCAAAAACTAGCGCCTGGAGGATACGGTTGGGTATTTCCGAAAGGGAAGGATAAAGTTAACATCGGCCTTGGCGTACAGCAAAAGTCATTCGAAAGACGTAACAAGGAGATGGGGATACATAAAGATCTTAAAACGCTAATAGATGAATATGTAGAAATTAATCCTGTAATTGCTAATCCAAAAATTGCTGATTCGGAGAAGGATGAAGGCAACGGCTGGGGGACCTGGCAGGTTTCAGTAAGAAGACAGAATGACTGCATGGTTGCAAATGGTCTGAGGATGTTACAGAGAAAGGTTTATGGAAATATAATAAGGATTACATTAATGACTATGGCTATAAGACCGCTGGACTTGAAGTATTCCGTCGAATGTTACAAGGCTTGACAAATGAGCAGATTGACTATGGTATGAAACATTTCCTGTCTAAAATGGATATTGATAAAATCACAAATGGCGAACATCCCCAATTTAGCAGTGTGGATAAATTAGGTATGGTTATACGAGGAGCAGTGAACAAGAGGTTGGCAGATGGTCTAAAATTTACTGCTAATATGAATGAAAAATTGGTAGATCTTTATAACAACTAGGATTTCAGGAATGGCAACGGCTTCTGAATGGCTACCTAAATGAAGCATTTATGAAGTTGAAATAATTGAATCAAGTGTATGAACTGATAAATTTTATTATGTCATTTATTCCAAGACAGCATTATATAAGTATTGAATAATATTAATCATTTCAAAAAGCGGTTCCTCCTCAATTTGAAAACTAGAAAATAAGAGTAGGCTAATGCTTATTTAAAAAATTCTTTTGCAAATTGTCGACAGCATCTGTCATTATTGCTCGCCTTGTTTCTTCAGTAATGACCGCTCTGATGTCTTCTATGAGCATTTTTGATACATCTAGTTTTCTCCTCAAGCCTGGAATTAAATTATCATAAACTGAAAAGGGGTAAACCATGCTATAAAGATCTTGCATAATACCAAATAACTTTGTAGCATCTCCAGCTTTTCCTACTCTCATTCTGTCATATACCATTCGTTTTACTTCACCTATGCAGTCTAACAATCCTGTCAGATAGGATGAACCTAATACATTTAGCTCTCTTTTACTTGGTAATGACGATTCTTCAACAATGGACTTTAGCATATATGCCTCTACCAATTCTTGTTCAGCAACTGCAATGTACTTGTGCAGATCGGTTTTCGCATACTCTCTAAACTTGTCCAGCATTACCATTGCTTGAGTTATTTTATTACGTGCTTCATCCATCTCATTGTTGTGCAGAGCGACGATTGATTTGCTACAGAGTATGATTACATCACGTGTATTTTTAATTAAGGTCTCTCTTCGTTCTTCTACATTTCGAAGCTCTCCATTAATCTCATCAAGTGAGCTATGAACATTTGTAAATGACATAGCTACATTTAAAAAGAATTCAATAAAGACTTTGCCATTATGATGGAACTTGGTTTTGCCCCATAGAATATGACTAAGGATACTCTTCCAAATAACAATCAGATAAACAATAGAGATGACGAAAATCTGTATCTTAAATAAAAGGTTCAATATTATTGACAGAGAAAAAATTTAAACACCTTATGCTGAGACAATGTTTGATTGAAGAATATTCGTCGAAGCAGAGGGTATAGTTATGAACATACTCTCGTTCAGAGATTAAATAGCGAGTTATGGAACGCACGACGATTAGGTGGTTCTAGTACAGGATTACCAGATATTATTGCTGTTAACAATATAGAAGCTGTATTGTTATCAATCGAAGCAAAATCCGGAACAGGTGACGCATTATACGTTCCTTCCGATCAAATATACAGATGCTTGCAAATCCGAGACATGTTTAGCTTCTACAAATCAAGACACGCTATTTTGGCATTTAAGTTTATGCGGAAAAAAAGATTTAAGAGAAAAGGTCAGATTGTTTATGAACATCGTAAACTGCTCGAATATTACAAAATTGCAGATAAGCTCGATAATATAAATGATATTACAATGATAAAGTGTACTTACCAAGGCAAAATGTTCTTCATTCGTGGCAATGAATGCACAAAATTAAACCTACCTAATTACACCATGCCATTTCAAAAAGTCGGAGTAACTAAGGTACAAAACTTGATTCATAATAAATCAATCTTTAAAAAAAAGCGAAGGAGAGCTTTTATCTCGCCTTATTCTCATCTTTCTTGAGCGAGTAGATCGATGAAATCTATTACATCAGATCAAATGTACAAGATTGAAGATAATAGTCATAATCTAATTGGAATGAATCGAGTTTATATGATGGAGAATGCTGGACACGGACTAGCTGATTTTATAGTTAACAAATTCAAAATTAGATTAAAAGAAAAGAAAATAGTTACTCTATGCGGCCTAGGGAATAATGGTGGAGATGGGTTCGTTGCTTCAAGACATTTAACATGCTATTGCCCTGCTTATGTGACCGTAATACTTTTTGGATATCCATCTGATATACGGAGCGAAGAGGCACATATTAATTGGGAAATATTACAAAAAATGGATTCAGTAGAAGTAATTTTTGGCAAGGATCTAAATGAAGATATTAAAGCCAAAATTAATAAAGCTGATATTATTATTGACGGAATCTTTGGGACTGGAATAAAAGGAGAAATTCGTTACCCGAATGCACATGCTATTGACCTTATTAACTCATCAAAAGCCTATGTTGTATCTATCGATGTTCCTTCTGGGCTTGATCCAAACACGGGAATAGTACATGAGAAATGTGTAAAAGCTGATGCTACGGTTACTTTCCACAGAATGAAAAGAGGATTGCTCAAGAACAAGAAATATACAGGAGCCATTCATGTAGAACGTATAGGCATACCACCGGAAGCCGAAAGGGGAGTATTGTGATACCTCCGTGAAAGTCTTCCAATTTCTTGTAGGCCAGATGGCTAATTTTACATACATTATAGTCGATGAGGAGACTCGCAAAGCTGCTATAATTGATCCGTCATGGGATTTGGAAAAGATATTTTATAATTTAAAGAAAAACTCTTGGAAACTCGAATATATCATCAATACACACAGCCACTTTGATCACGTTTTAGGAAATGAACAAGTGGCAGCAGCGACAGGTGCGAAAATAATCCAGCATAAAAATTCATCGCTTGACAAACAAATTCCAGTAGATGATGGCGAGACGATCAAACTAGGAAAAACACAGATAAAAATATTGCATACACCAGGACATTCTAAAGATAGTATGTGCCTTATTGCTGATAGGGAATTAGTGTTTACTGGTGATACATTATTTATAGGAAATTGCGGTAGAACTGACCTTCCAGGAAGCGATCCTGCTGAAATGTATCATAGTCTATTTGATAAAGTTGCAAAACTTGATGGATCATTAACTGTTTATCCTGGCCATGACTATGGACCGTCTCCAACATCCACTATCGAAGTAGAGAAGAAGACGAATTACGTGTTACAACCTAGATCAAAAAGAGACTTTCTAGCATTTATGGCAAGTGGTGATTGATTATGAATCAGGGGAATATCTTGATATTTCTTGTTTAAAACAAAACCGTTTTAATATCATAAACTCTATCGTTTGTAATCGAATTTTTGTCTGTATCATATCACAACTGCAACAACTAATATTATAGCATCACTGTGCAGATGGTAATATAGATCTTATCAAATACACTTTAGTGGCGGATTATCAAATATCTTTATTATGGTCATTGTAAATCTGTGAATAAGATTCATGTAACACGTGAAGGTAAACCTAATCTGGCAATAATATCAAGTGGAGCATTGAAGTTGACAGATCTTCTATTTTGAATGTTGATGACGGATATTTGTTGAGCCTTCTATCCCATAGATTTCCTTTGGGTTGTAACTTAAAAATATCAGATAAGGTGATGACGTCGATATCTTTAATGTTCGCAATGATATGATTTTGGCATGATTCTTGGGAAATTAACTAGCAAAAAATAATGACCTGATATTATTATGAATGAGTATCTCTAGTAGTAGTGCTACTATTACTACTGCTTTAGGAAGTTTGAATACAGTCTGTATTGATGCAAACTATAAATGTATTAGCAGTATGCCAGAAAATCCTCATGATCGAAAAAAT
>JAJNBK010000154.1 GCA_021155845.1 Nitrososphaeraceae archaeon | reverse complement strand
AGCATAATAATGGAAAAAATAATTCCACTTATAAAAAAAGAAAAGCATAATTTTGGCGATTCTCATACTATCGATCACGAATAGCAGAATAGAGTGCTTAGATGTGCCTAGCAATAATGCTTAGATGTGCCTAGCAATAATTCTCGGGTTAGAAAAAAATTAGCAACTGAAAATTAATTACCACATATACGGTATAACAGAAGGTCAAAAACTGGTAGACGCAAGAGTAGCAAATGATGGAGCAGTGGCAAATGGATGGTGGCTTGTTAACGCACTTACTAGAGTTTATGGAATGGACTATCTTTTTTACGCGCTGTTCTTACCCTCAATTAGGGCTCGGAGCCAATATCACACAGGAAGCGCTCTATCCAGCCATATTTACAGATATCGAAGTAAGGCCGCTCAATGACAATACAGCAATGTAATTCACTTTAACCCTGACACACTCCATCAGTAACAGGCTTTTAGTCTATTTCAATTATAGTCTGTTTCAATGTACAATGAGAAGTCATTAGTCGTAGGCAATCCAATAGATCGTTACTCAATAGGGCAGTAAACTGAGAGATTAAAGAACAACACAGATAGCTCACTGACATCTATATACAGAATGTGAGTCATGGAAAAGACAATGATCGAACTGGCTGCCAGCTCCTGAGTGTGGATTTAACCTTCTGCTGCGTATGTATCTGTCAGAGGAACAGATTGTTAATGGAACATGGTCCGTATCCTGCAGTCCAACGTACAGGAGAATAAGCACTTCGTGAGGATGATAGGTAGTTCATGTAAGTAGTAGTAGAGCAAAAGCGACGGTCTCTCAATTTCTTTCTTTTTACCTAGTTCAGTTGTTTCTTAATTTTACTCCAAAATCTATAACTCATTTTTGTCTGCAATTTGCCTTCTTCTACGAATAGCTGATAGCCAGTACAGCAGATATCTTGTCCAATATTTACAGTTCACTAGGCCATTCAAATCCGTGATGTTACGATTGTGCAATTGTACAAGGAAGTAATCTAACATAATATTCTGCTCAATACGATAAGTATTAACTTAGTGTTGCTCTCAATATACGAAAATTAATCTAAGCCAATACTTTTCTAACGAGAGGTAACGCTATTGTTTAATATATAGTAATCAGAAATCTCGTAAGAATTGTTATTTATGATATATCCTTTATGAAGTTTCTATATATATATAGCGCATCTTCTTCATCTTTTGCACCCACTATTGTTGCAGCACCACTTGTCAGAAAACTTACAGACAATTTACTAGAAATATTACTTTCCACAGTTACTCCTAGGCTACCTCTAGTTTTAACTTGGTATCCTAGCAATTCTGCATTTTCTATTATTTTCATCAAATCGATTGGCGAAGATAGCTCTGATGGAGTCACCGTGTATGTTCTCTTGCCCATATCTCTTCCGCACAGCTCTTCTATTAGCAGTTGCTGTTGTACAACTTTTACTGTATCTGCCCTTTTTTTCGATCCACAGGAAGGACACTCTTCATGCCTAAACATTTGAACCTTGTCAAATGAAAGTTCATTCAAGTCTATATAGAGAAGATTATTTACAAGCGCAGGTTTTTGGCCTGTAATTATCTTGACGGCCTCTGAGACTTGAATACCACCTACCAAATATAGTATAGACGGATGTACACCCTCCGTGCTACAAGTAGGCATATCATCCTCCACTAATGCAGGAAACATACACCGTAGACATGCAGATTTATTTGGCAATATAGTACATACGGAACCTAACATCCCTAGGGCGCCTGCATAAATAAATGGAATATTATGTTTTATACATGCATCATTTAGGGCATATCTAGCATCAATGCTGTCAAGCGCATCTATAACAACATCAAATCCTTCTACAATACTCTCTGCTGTGTATTTAGTAATAGAGATCGGAACTGCTTCAATTTCAACAGCAGTATTCATTTTTTTCAATCGTTGCGCTGCCGCTTCAACCTTGACTTTGCCAATATCATCTTCTGCATAAAGGTGTTGCCTGTGCAAGTTTGAAATTTCAATAACATCCCTATCTACTATTCTTAGTTTACTAATTCCCATGGCAGTTAATTGAGTAACAACAGGATTTCCAATCCCGCCAACACCAACAACACAGACTTTTGCACTGCGTAGTTTTTCCATTCCAATAAACCCAATTTCTTCAAGCATTATCTGTCTTGAATACCGTTGCATATCATTGCTTGTCAGCTCTGCTCCACCAGCAACTGCGGGTAGTATGTATATAGAATCACCATCGTTAAGCGACATCGCCATACCATCGGTACTAAAGCGCATATTTTTGCCATTAATGTAAATGTTGATCAGAGCACGTGGTTTGCCATTAAGATCAAACACCTTAAGTTTAAAATCCTCTCCCATATGATCGGAAACTTTGTTAAATGCATCTTGTAAATTGCTGGATTCTAACGAAATTTTTTTCTCTCCTGAGCCTTTATTTAATACCGATGGAATCACGAATTCAACTTTGGCCATTTCTTGTATTATCACCTTTTTTACACATGATCATCTAATCATTGCTGAAACTATTTGTACGTCTGGTTTTACAGTATGGAATTTCGGAAGTACATCTATAATCGACTCTGTAGCCTTAAGTCCATTGCCCGTGACATAGCAAACTACTTTTTCATCTTTGTCTATTTTACCTTCTTCAACTAGCTTTCGAAGTACCGCTACAGATACGCCACCTGCAGGCTCAGTAAATATGCCTTCTGTTTTAGCAAGCATTAGTATTCCATCGACAATTTCTTCGTCTGTTGCTTCTTCTGCAAATCCATTATATTGGCTCAATCTTTTTAGGACGTATCGTCCATCACCAGGGTCACCTATTGCAAGACTTTTTGCAATTGTTTTAGGTCTTTCTACAGGAACAACTTCAATTTTTTTCTTAAATGCATCAACCACTGGAGCACATCCATGGGGTTGTGCAGCTGTTATCTTTAGGTTTTCTAAACTATCAACTAGACCAAGCTCATGCAGCTCTTCAAATCCTTTGCAAATTGCATTTAACATTGCTCCACTTCCAACCGGAATTATTAGATTGTCAGGAACCTCCCAATTTAGCTGCTCCGCTACCTCGTAGGCAAGTGTCTTTGAACCTTCAACATAATATGGTCGCATATTGATATTGACTACACCAATGCCTTTAGAGTCGCCTATTACAGATGCAACTCTGTTTGCATCATCATACGTTCCATCTACTGCTACAAATTCAGCGCCGTATGATAGCGCTTGGGCTATCTTTACCTTTTCAATGTCTGAAGGGCAGAAAATATAACAGGGTAGTTCTGCTTTTGCAGCATGTGCTGCAGTTGCAGAAGCTAGATTCCCTGTAGACGCACAACCTACCGCTTTTAATTTGGTCTCTTTGGCTCTCGAGACAGCTACGCCAGCGGGCCTATCCTTAATCATTTTTGATAAATAAGTTTTTTAGTTCTCCTATTTGTTTAGCAAGCCCGCCTGCTTTTTGTAAAGGAGTGAAACCAGCACTCAAGTCCACAATATTTCTTTTATCAGCAATAGGTAACAGTTCAAAATATCGCCAATATGTTTTCACATCTCTTGACGAAAAAGTCTTCCTGTTTATATTGAAAGAAAAATTGTAAACAACATCAAGTGGACCAAAACATTCTTCACATATATATTTAAATTGTGGAGCATATTCTTTACCGCACTCTCTGCATTTTAATGATTGTATACTACCCATACTTTTTAACTATCCTCTCTCTTGAATTGTAATAGATAAGTTTCTCTAAGTGCAATTTTAGTATTACTATATTTTTTCAACAAAAAAAATTATAATTATTAAAATTAATTTTTTATGATAATTACTACTAACGTATTCTTATACTAAAAAATATAAAAAATTCATAAATATCTTCAATTTTTTCGTTTTTCTAGAAGATTATGAAAACAGGTTCGATTACCCGTATGGCACGCAGGATTTTGTGATTCTACTAGATAAAGCAAAGCATCAGAGTCGCAATCTACCAGTATTTCTTTAACAGGTTGGACATGCCCGGACTCTTCACCTTTCATCCATAGCTTGTTATGCGATGTACTCCAGAACCATGCATTTCCTGTTTTAATAGTATTATTAAGCGCTTCTTCGTTAGCATATGCAAGCATGAGTATATCTTTTGTCTTTTGATCTTGAACTACTACAGGAAGCAATCCATTTCTTTTTGGGAAATCGATGTCTGATACTGATTT
>JAJNBK010000428.1 GCA_021155845.1 Nitrososphaeraceae archaeon | reverse complement strand
TAACAAAATTGTTTGAAGGAGAATTAGTAGATGTAATCTGTATAAATCAATCTTCTTTATCATCACAAATCAATACAAAATTACTAATTTCTGAAAAACCTATTTTTATTTGTGTAATATCATATACTGCAACTAGTGAAAATCCTGGAATAACTATTGCAGGCGCTAATCCAAATTTAATAAAATATACATCTCCTGCTGATGCTGAATTTCTTTATTATGGTCATTGTAAATGTATCGATAATGTTCCAATAACGCCTGATGGTAAACCAACTCCTGCTATTATTACTCGTACTGCTCTTCAATTATCTGGCATTCCTTTTTTAGTAGTTGACGCTGGTTCAAAAATAAAGCCTTTAATTCCTTATATCTCATTTAATATGGAATCAGGTAAAAATATAAGATTTGGAAAAGCGATGGATATAAATGACATTAAAAAGGCCTTTGAATATGGCACACTACTTGGCAGTCAGCTTGCCAAAGTTAATGATTTCGTAATAATAGGTGAGAGTATTCCAGGAGGTACAACAACTGCATTAGGCGTTCTAAGTGCTCTTGGAATTAATGCCAAATTCAAAGTAAGCAGCAGTATGCCAGAAAATCCCCATCATTTAAAAAATCAAATAGTCTCTGAAGGTATGCAGAATGCAAATATTCATTTTGGTGAGCTAAGAAATGATCCATTTACAGCAATATCAGTTGTAGGTGATCCAGGAATTGTTAATGGAATAATTAATTATGGAGGAAAAGTTATGCTGGCAGGCGGAACTCAAATGTGTTCGATCATTGCAATTCTAAAATCATTGAAATGCCCACTTAATGGATTATGCATAGGAACAACCTCCTATGTAGCTGACGATCCATCATCAGATCTTGTTAATCTTCTAAAACAATTAACAAATGATGTTCCTATATATACAATAGATCTACATATGATGGAGTCTTCTAAACTTGGTTTACAAGCATTTGCAAAAGGCTTTGTAAAAGAAGGTGTTGGAGCTGGAGGTATTTCCATTATGGCTATAGTAAAGTCGAAAGGACAAATTCATGGAAATGTTTTGCTAAGAGCAATTGAGGAAGAATATGTCAAAGTCTTGATGGAAGTCATGTAACTTAAGAATATAGAAGTGTTTTATTATCATTATTTGATTCTTCTACCTTGTGTTTCTATTTATAATCAGCAATGTTCTCTCAAAATGATATTAATACTTATGATGGTAACGACTCCTTCTCTTGCTTAAGAAAAGTGTTAGGATCAGATACTTTGATCATATGGTATGGTTACAAGGAATTAGCGAACTAAATCGGTTTTGTTGGCAGAAGTAATGAAGCAAGATTTGCATATGCATATTTAGTTTATTTAACACTTTGAATTTATTTTGATAAAGGAGTTGCAATTGGGTCCATACATTCTTCACTGACTCTTCTCTTAATCTGCTCTTAATCTGCCTGTTATAATATGATTTCATGCTCTATATACTAGTGTTTACACCTTCAATTTTACTTCATACAGCACATAGAGCGGATTATCTGCTACCAGTAACTTTCGATCACTCAAGACCCCAGTGCCAGTGTATTGTTCCTTAATGGAAAGAATGAAATAATATTTTAATGTAACAAACATATCTAGTAGTGTCATCTTATATTTAAAATGACTTTGAATACTTACAAAAAAAATAATGCTTATTATAGCGTTCCTTTTAGTGGTAACATCATTACTTTCAATAAGTAGTACACCATCAGCGTTATTACTTTATGATATTAGCACACCTGATCTGGGAGGAGCGAGAGGAGAATCATTCGAAGTACTTGTTACGGTCGCAGGTGTTAAAGGAAACTGTGGACAAGAAGTAAAAATAACAGTAGCATACAAGTCAGAAACATTTGAACTATGTGAAGGAGATGAAAGACCACTTGAAGAACAAAGAGCAGATCCAATATCCTCTCAAGGATATCAGTTTGAATTTCCAAAAGGACAATTTGCACCAGGCAAATACTTTGATGTCTGTGTTGAAATCTCTGGCAGCCTCTCAGATAGCAAGACTTTGACGAAGTCGCAATCAAATCAGCCAGAGAAAGAAGTGACCTTTAGTATTGATTAAATACTCTTTCCTCTGATTCAATATTTGACTATCTGAGCTATTCACACATAAAAAAATTGACTACGTATGTACATTCAATAACTTGGATTATCAGCATCGATATATATATAGATATATATACACACTACTCTCTCCATCCCAGAGTGGTGTTTTAGTTCTTAAATTCAACATAAAGAAATAGAATCTTGGAATAGTTTTGAATATAGCCTGAGAGAAGAAGATAGTATTCTTTTCAATAAGATGTTAAATGAATGTCAAAAAGAAGAAGAATTTAGTAAAGCATACGACGCTAAAGACAAATACAACTCTACTACTGAATCGCTGTTTATGGCTTTGATATTTCAGCAGCAGAAAATGATTAGTAAATTAATTGATAAACTGTCAAACATAAAGTGAATAAAAAACAATTTAAAACATTCAGGATATTTACAGGCTTATTTTCTGAGTGTTACAATTGCATCAAAGCCATATACTATAGACAACAAGTTTCTTGACTATTTTTAAGAAAAATGAGAAGAGATTTCTTTTTGATTTATTCTCTTCTTTTAATTCATTATTGTCCTGTATTATCCTAACATTTCAGGAGGACCCATCATTCCAGGACCCATCATTCCAGGACCCATCATTCCAGGACCCATCATTCCAGGACCCATCATTCCAGGACCCATCATTCCAGGACCCAT
>JAJNBK010000153.1 GCA_021155845.1 Nitrososphaeraceae archaeon | reverse complement strand
CCTTATAGATAATGGTATAATTAAACGATTTACAATTGAATTAAACGCCGGTAATAAAACAAGCGCTATAACTCTCATTTCAGTAAGTTCTACAGCAGACTCATCTATTGTATCCTCAAATCTAATGAAACTTAACGGAGTGGAAGTAATATATGAGATTACAGGTCAATACGATATCGCTGCAATCATTGTTGCTCCTACCATCGCAGAGATTAACCAGTATATTGATGATGTACGTAAAATAGAAGGTGTCTCAGACACAAATACGGTAATAATTCTAAAAACTATACGTTAATTTCTCCTATGTTATTGTGTTTCTCTCTTAAAATTAGATATTTATCTGGCTTCTAATCAATAAAAGGTAACAAAAACGTTGCATTGTGCTATTTTGATTGCGATAAAGTTTATATTGAATGCGAAAGGGGTTGTTTAGTGTAAAAAATGTCACTAAAATCGGATGATCCGAATTACTTTGCGCATTTCTATAATCAATCAGACAACAATAAAAAAAGGATTAGAATTCTTGATTCTACGCTTAGAGAAGGAGAGCAGCATCCTGGAGTAGCTTTCACTATAAAGCAGAGAATTCAAATCGCATGGATGCTAGACTCTTTTGGAGTTGATCAAATAGAAATTAGCCCCATAGTATCGTCAGATCATTACCAGGCTACTAAAACTATTATAAAACAAGGTTTAAGGGCCGACATTTTGGCCCACGTACGGGCAATAAAATCTGATGTAGACGTTGCCATCGATTCCGGGGCAACATGGGTTGCTACATATATGGGTATTTCCGATATTCATCTGTCCGCGAAATTAAAAATTAACAGGGAAGGTGCCAAGGTAAGAGCATTAGAGGTAGCTGACTACATAAAGTCCCATGGATTAAAGTCACGATTTACAATGGAAGACGCAAGTAGGACCGATCCATCTTTTTTAATTGATATGTGCAAGGAGATGAACAAACGAGGGATTGAAAGAATTAGTATTCCAGATACTGTAGGGATTATGAGTCCGCGTGGAATGTATAATTTAGTCAAGATGATTTATGATAATATAGATATATCAAAAAGTTCACTTGATGTTCATTGTCATAACGATGTTGGATTAGCGTTAGCAAATGCCCTAGCAGGATGCGAAGGAGGTGCGGACCAAATTCATACTACCATAGACGGATTAGGTGAACGTAATGGTATTCCTGCATTAGCTGAAACTGCGGTTGCACTCACTCTAATTTATAAATCAAGTAACGATTTTCGACTGCATATGCTAAAAGACTTGTCGAAAACAATCTCAGAATATACTGATTTAGAAATCCCGGAATCAAAGCCAATAGTTGGAGATAGTGCATACACGCACAAAGCAGGCACTCATCTCGCGGCAATTCTAAGGAATCCATCAGCATATGAGATAATAGAACCTAAAATAGTAGGTAACAGACGTAAAATAGTATTTGGAGAACTCGCAGGAAAAAATGGGGCATCTTATTTATTATCGTTACTAGGATTAGAAACAGGTCTGCATGAAGCAGAAACTATGGCTCGTGGCTTAAAAGAACTTCGTATGGGAGACATTTTAAAATTATACTTAGACGATAGATTAGAGAGAAAGATACTTAATGATGCTTCTCCGAAAGTAAATACTAAGGAGTAAAAAATAAAATGATCAAATGTCCAGAATGCGATGCTGAAATCAAAATTCCCTCTGACTCAATCGAAGGCGAAATTGTAACGTGTCCAGACTGTGGCGCAAGTTATGAATTACTGAAAGCAGATGAAGGATTTAACATTAAACCGGCCCAAGTAGTCGGCGAGGATTGGGGGCAGTGACAAAAGGCAAATCAATATCTTCTCTTACCATTCTTTATGACAATATTAGATGGGAAGAAAAGGCACTCTATGAAGCTGCTAAAAAGAAAGGAGTTGAAATTAATAATGTTGACTGTAAAACTCTCTCGATTGATCTAAATAATAAAAATTCAAAATATTTGGATAAAATTATCATTCAGCGTACGGTTAGCTATTTTAAGAGTCTTCATTCGACTGCTGCACTTGAAGGACTTGGAGCGCATATAATAAATTCACTCCGTACTGCTATTCTTTGTGGTAATAAGTTATTCGCTCATATGGAACTTCAAAAAGCCGGAATTAAGACACCAAATGCATTTACTGCATTTTCTGCAGAATCTGCTATATCTGCCCTTGATAGTATAGGTTATCCTGCCGTTATTAAGCCTACAATAGGAAGCTGGGGAAGATTGATTGCTCTTCTACGTGATACAGAGGCAGCAAAGGCCATAATAGAGGATCGCGAGCATATGTTTCCACTTTATCATGTATACTTCTTTGAAGAATTTGTCAAACGTCCGCCAAGAGATATTAGGGCCATTGTAGTAGGTGACGCCGTCATTGCAGCCATTTATCGTTATTCCAGTCAAGGGGAATGGAAAACGAACATGGCCTTAGGAGGCTATGCCAAAACTTGTCCTATTACAAAGGAACTAGAAGATATCTGCATAAAAGCCACTAACGCAGTCGGTGGGAATATAGTTGGTGTTGACCTAATGGAAAGTGAAGAGACTGGTTTAGTTGTTCATGAAGTTAACAATACAACTGAATTTAAAAATACGGTTAGAGTGACTGGTATAGATGTTCCAGGATTAATGATTGACTATGCTTTAGAGCTGTCAAATTAGTATAGTATACAAATTGGTTTCCTCCAATTATGCGGTTGAATTCTTAAGGAAAGCTCTGGAACAATATACACCATCAAGATCTGAAGCTTCATTAGCAAACCTGATAAAGGATAAATGCGTTAACGAACTTGGGTTTGAACAAGTCCATATTGACAACGTAGGAAATATCATTGCTGCTAAAGGGAATGGCGAACCTAAAATATTGCTTTGTGGTCATATGGATACCGTTCCAGGGCAGATTCCTGTCAGAATACAAGATGGATTTCTTTATGGTCGTGGAGCATCTGATGCAAAGGCTCCCCTTATTTCCATGCTATTAGCTGCCGCAGAATTTCCAAAACAAACAGGCACAATAATTTTCGCTGGTGTCGTAGATGAAGAAGGAAATGCAACAGGAATAAAGCAGTTAGTGAAGGGCAAACTTTCGGTAGATTATGCAATTTTTGGGGAACCAAGTGGCATCGAGAACATAACGATCGCATATAAAGGCAGATTAGCAATCAGACTTACATGTGATGTTGGCAATAGTGCGCATGCAAGTGCTCCGTGGTTAGCTAAAAATTCAATTGAAGAAACATATGATTTTTGGAATGCAATCAAATCCGAGATAGAGATACTGCATATAAAAGAAACCAGAGCAAATTCAATAAGCTGTAGTCTAACTGAAATAACAGGCGGTTCAAGCCATAATGTCACACCTCAGACATGCAGGATAACAATAGATATCCGAATACCTACAAATACTACATGTGGAAAGGTTCTCAAATTGATGGATGATGTTATTAATAAAGTTGCTATAAATAAAGGAATAAAAGCAGTTTACAGAATTGAAGATAATACAGAGCCCTTTGAAGCAGATCTTACTTCTCCC
>JAJNBK010000152.1 GCA_021155845.1 Nitrososphaeraceae archaeon | reverse complement strand
AAAAGTTGTGTTACTATAATATCGATAGGGGCTAGATCATATTCTTCTATCTTTTTGTTTGTTGTAGAATTAATAAGGGCAATGCTTCCTTCGATGTTACTAGGATCTATTTTCAGTCCGCCGGCACCGGAAGATACGCTATTGTGTTCATAGTTACCTGATATGTTTAATCTTATAGTATTGGGTGAAGGAGGTTTGTTCTCAGTAGAGATATCATATCCATTGATATCTATTTCTGTTATGGCTGCCCAGTTTTTTAAATCGATATCGTCATCTGTATTTCCACTGATTGTGATTTTTAGATATCTTGCTGCTGAAAGATCAGAAAAGGCATATCTTTCAGCTGATAGAGTTTCTCCGCTGCTTGTACCTGAATACACATTTATAAAATTAGATCCATCGTTGGAAATAGATATTGCAAATTTGTATGATCTTTCATCTCCTCTATACCATGCGATATCTATACTGCAAATGGTCTTCTTTGCACCCAGGTCACCCTGAAGCCATGAGCCAATACCCTCGTGAGACCATCGTGTATCAAGATTGTTGTCGAGAACATTAGGTGGAATGGCATCATCACCATCGTCTCCAATAGCTGTTACATGTATTGACGTCGGTGGCCGCCGCTGCTCCTACTACCGCATTAGGAGTTTCATTATAAGTACCAGTTTCAGTGATTGTAAATGTTGTTGCAGCTCTAGTAGGCATATCTACTATTACACTAAATGATGCTACTGCAGAGTTACCATCATTATCTATTGCAGTACAATTAACTGTATTATTGCCTAACGAAAAACTAGAACCTGAAGGTGGATCACAAATTGGTACGACAAACATATCATTATTATCAGTTGCAGACACATTATAGTTAACAAGCGCTCCTGATTGACTGGTAGCTTCAACTATTATTGGTTGTGGCGGCACATTCACTATAGGAGGAATAGTATAATTTGCATTTACATTCATTCTATTGTCATCATCATCATCATCCAGATTGACTCCGATTACATTTACACTATAATTTTTTGTTAAATTAGCAGTACCACCATTGCTATCATCAATACACGATAATTTAGAAGTTAGATTATTTGTTCCATTTGTAATAAGATGGTAATCATCAGTATATGTAAAAGTCCACGTAGAATAATCATCTAATCCCTCAGGACCAGTTGCTAGAGCTTTTTGAAAAGGCTTTGTATTATTTATATCTGCATAAACTGTACAATCAATATTGACGTTATCTGTAGATATTCCTGATATTGTAAGCTCTCCAGTTGGGACTTGTTGACCTGCGCTAGGTGATGTAATCTTTATACCCAGTGTAATTGGAGGTATTTGTGCATATAGAAATGTTGAAAACGATACCAGACTAAAAAATAACCCTATAATAGCTAATGCTACTACTATAGACACCACTTTCTTTAACATACTGCGATACTACTATAAGAGTTGGTATTAATTGGATATGAATCTGTGTGATTATTCTTCCTCCTATCCTCTATGATTCAAGAAATCAATGTATGTAATTAGTTGATACTAACTTTTTTTGAATAATGCGATTTTCTTTCTTAGATTAATTTAATTGGATGAAGGACAGTGAAACAATATTTATCCTATTAACAATCATTAGAATGGTAATTCCATATACTGTTTATTTGTCAAACTAAAAACAAAGGTTAACAATATAAGAAATCTTATCCGACTAGAGAAACAATGTGTTTCTTTACAAAGAAAAGAAGAGAAACATTTTACTAATCCATGCAAACACAACTAACTCCAGCCACACTGTCATTGTATAGACGGTTTTCAAAGTCTTTTTCTATCTTTAATTATCTTTGACTACATTGTTCTAGAGTAAGAATGTGGGCATCTATAGTCAAATCCGACATCACCATCCCGCTACCATCTTCTGCATCAAAGTTGTAGAATATATTCATTGTAGGAAGAAAGAAGATCTAGGCTGTAGAGTGAAATATTCTGAATATTTAAGACCAAATAGAAACACCATAAATATAACCATCATGACCTACTTCTAGATCAGTAATTCCACCAAACCCTTTTCCAAATAATGCTTTTGATAGTAGTAGTTTGTTTTCTTCTTTATGATCAGTACTTGATGGTTTGTTATTATTATTGTTATTATGATCGTCATCTAATGGAGTATCGAATCAAAGTGAAACCTACAGAATAGAAGAGCCAGAAACTTGTTATAATAGCAAAGGCAATATTGCTGATTGATTTAATAACAGCAGTTTCTATTGCGATACCTACCGTTCATTGTGCAGTAGTATGACACAAAGAAGATAAAAAAATGACAATTAGATATAATCAAAGTGTTTTTATCTTAATTTAAAATAAGCAACAGAGTGGCTTATAATGCAAGACATTGGGGCAGAAATACTATATAGTACAATTATCCTTCTTTTCATGCACATTTCCACTATCAGTTACATACACATTATCTGAAGAATCAATAGCAATCTCATGTGGAAGCCAAAATTGACCGTCACCATATCCTTCAGAACCCCATTTTGCTATAAAGTTACCATTGCTGTCAAACTTTTGGATGCGTTCATTTTGGGTATCGACTACATACACATTACCTACAGAATCGAAATCAATACCATGGTGCTCCCGAAATTGAGCATCGTTGCAGCCTTCAGAACCCCATTTTGCTATAAAGTTACCATCGCTAGTAAGTTTTTCTACTTTAAAATTATTCTGATCAGTTACGTAGAGATTACCAGAGGCATCAACATTAACATCATGTAGATGTAGATATTGACCATCACCGGTTCCTTTAGAACCCCATTTTGTTATAAAGTTACCATTGCTGTCAAACTTTTGGATGCGCTCACCGTCTGTCTCAGCCGTGTAAACATTTCCAGAGGAATCTACCGCGACCCCCCACGGCCTTTGAAATTGACCGTCACCATCTCCTTTAGAACCCCATTTTGTTATAAAGTTACCATTGCTGTCAAACTTCTGGATATTGTTGCCTTCAAAATCTGCTACATATACATTTCCTGAAGAAGAATCAACAGCGACAGCTTCTGGCCGTAAGAATTGACCATCACCAGTTCCTTCAGAACCCCAACTAGTAATGAATTTACCATTGCTGTCGAATTTTTGTATGCTACTTTTATCATCATCAGATACATACACATTATCTGACGAATCAATAGCAATACCATGTGCATGCAGAAATTGACCATCACCATATCCTTCAGAACCCCAACTAGTAATGAATTTACCATTGCTGTCGAATTTTTTAATAGATTTAAAGCCTAAAGGATTATTATTCTCTCTGTCTCCTTCTATTGATGACAATACATACTCATAGTCGGTAGATTTCTTTGATACGATATTAGATAATATAGCGGTGGATGTAGTCGATTTGTCTTCATCTTCCTCCTCCACCTCCTCGTATGCAAATGCAAGAGGCAGTATAATGTTACTTTTTATTATTGATGATGGCACTAAGGACACAACAACTGCTGAGGTAGACGCTATTATTATTACCACAATTGAAATACTTACAAGAGCTTTTTTTGCTCCTTCATTGTTTATTTTTATATACATTATCTTTTTCACACATAACTAGCTCAACAACACGATACGACTTCTAAAGGAGTTCAGTTAAGCATATGGAAGCGTCGGTGTTATCTTTTGCAATTTCTCTATTACAGATTCAAGTGTATGTCCATTGCTTGTCCATACTATAAGTGAGTGCTCTGCATCATCCTTATCCATCAGGTTTCTAAAGTTATGTATATCATAAATTTGCAAGCCTTGATTTTCAAACATTCTGGTATATTTGTTGAGCATTTCAGTTGGAACTACAAATGTGCCTATTGTATCAAAATCATATTGTGGATAATATGAAGTTAAGGAATTATCATTATCATTATTGTTCATTGTAGTAGCCTGTGTTAGTGGATTTGAAACAACATCTATAGTTCCATTCATTACTTTCTTTCCGAAAACTGTATCATAATACGAGAAATCACCTATTTCATTAAATGTATAATTACGGCTGCTATTTGGTATCTTGTCATCTTCGTCGTGAATGCTTGATTTATCAACTGCTGTTCTTTTAAACTATAAGGCTCATGGGCTTCATTTGGTACAAGTATAACAAGGTTTTTGACGTTATTTCCAAGAACAATATTATGAGTTTTATAAAGGTCAGTCGCATTAATATCTGGTTGATTGTTTTCTATTGCATAAGCAGTAGTATTAGTAGTTGTATAAACCAATATTAAGAGTAATGCTATTGCATTACATAATATTGCAAATAATGGAACAATAAAACTAGTATTGTTAGTTTTCATATACTGGAAATCAATATACAATATTCATTATAATGGTTTGCAATCTCATTATTGACGAATTATCTTAATATACACACCATAAATTTGGTTTCAATGCTAAGAATTTTTTTATTTTTGGTTTCAGTATTAAAGTTAGTAATGTTTGTTATTATAGTAGATAAATAAGATGTATGATAGTTGTTTGTAAGAAAGATGTCTATTTCCTCCATTATAACGTATATTTTATTAGTATACTAATAGTATCAACAGCTGTAATCTACTTTGTGGTCGCATCACAAGAATATAGTCATTTAGTTGAATTTCTGGAAGTAGGTATCCAAGGTGAAACACAAGAAAAACAAGTTGAAATTGGCTCTTTTCATAGGCGCTGGCATTGTATATCTTGGATTGTTTGTTTGGATACTAAAGACAAAACTTTGAAGTAAAATTCCCTACATTGTTGTAGCAGCAATTTCTGCTATATTGATTGCAAC
>JAJNBK010000151.1 GCA_021155845.1 Nitrososphaeraceae archaeon | reverse complement strand
CCTAAGATTTGCATCTACAAGAGCATCATAGATGGGCAAGTTAGCTCCTCCAGGAAGTCCAAAGACTATGTCTACACCTTCTTTTTCTAGAGCATAAATCAGCGCTTTTGCGCCAGTCATTTCCACCATATATATCTATTCACCAATATGTTTTCTAAACAAACGCCCTGCTAAAACGGCGGGAGCGCAGAGCTTGATTCACGGGACTAGTTGATGCAGTAACAGGATAACAGATTTATCTTTAACCTGCAACTGCGAACTTGTTAATGTAAACTCTCCACCGTTGTTAGGAGACATTCTTCATAGAATGCAATGGTATAATTAATAAAGTTTTGCCAATTAATAGTGATAATTAACATACATGCTAAGAAATTTTTTGTGCTTGTATGTTATAATACTACATGAGGATTAGACTTATCTATAGATTTCTTGATGTCAATATAGATTTGTATATATATGGGATGACGTGTTAGCTCAGTAGTTTAAATAATAACATTAGATTTGATATCATGTGATTTTCTACAAAATCGCTTTAATCAAGATAATATTTGAGAGCCACACAAACTATTGGCAATCTTTTTTGCCTTGTAATTAAGCATGATGTTAACATGGCATAAAATAATTAAATACTCGCCTTCGTTTGAACATCAGATAGATTTAATTTCTTTTTCTTCTTCTTTTTCTTCTTCTTCTTCTATCTGTCTTTCTTTTTCCTTAATAAATACTTGATAAGCTTGTTTTACATCCAAATTGTTGTGCACAATTGACCTAATGGATTTTATCATAGCGACAGCATAATTTGACTGCCAAATATTTCTACCCATATCGACCCCAGTGGCTCCATGTTCTATCGCCTCGTAGGTTAATTTCAATGCGTCAATTTCATTTGGCAATTTCTTGCCTCCTGCAATAATTACAGGAACTGGGCAGCCTTCCACAACTCTTTCAAAATTCTCACAATAGTACGTCTTGACGAGGTGCGCCCCTTGTTCAGCAGCGACTCTACATGCTAAGGCAAGATATCTAGCATCCCTTGTCATTTCCTTTCCCACTGCAGTAACTGCCAGAACAGGTATACCGTATTTTTCGCCTTCATCTACTAATCGCGACAAGCTTGCAAGTGTTTGATGCTCATATTTACTTCCAACAAAAATTGAAACAGCAAGACAGGTGGCATTAAGTTTGATGGCTTCTTCTATAGAAGTTGTTATGGTCTCATTGGAAAGGTCTTCCCCAACAATGCTTGTTCCTCCAGAGACGCGGAGAACTATTGGAACTTCAGTGCTAGGATTTACAGATGTTCTTAAAATGCCTCTTGTAATCATTAATGAGTCAGCAAAAGGCAGCAAGGGCTTGATTGTTTTATTTGGAATCTCCAAACCGTCCGTTGGACCCAAAAAATAACCATGATCAACTGCAAGCATCACACAACGGCCGTCTCCTGGACGAATGATCTTAGATATCCTATTTTTCATGCCCCAATCCATGCTACTAATTCTTTTTGACATTATACTTTTTTATTATTTATGTCTTTTTTCTATTCATTCATAACAACTACTTTCATTGCGTCGTTGGCATTATGCGCGCACTTTATTGCCTGTGGTGTATCATCAATTTTAAAACGATGAGTTATCAAACTCGTAATATCGATACGTTTTTCAGCAATTAATTTTAACGCCTGATTGGTTTCAATTTCAGATGCACCATAGCTAGGAATCAAAGTTTGCTCGTTTGAATATAAATTATTCAAATCATAAGAAATACTGGATCCCTTTGGTGGTACGCCAAAAAGTAGTATTCTGCCCCCCCTTCTTGTGAGTTCAAATGACTGCAGTAGTGCATTCGTATTTCCAGTGGCAACTATAGTGATGTCTGTTCCTGTGGCGTTTGTGGATTCTTGAATTTTCTTGATGAAATCTTTATCAATCAGGGAATTATAACTTTTGATTTCATGATGTTTCTTTGCAAAATCTAATCTAAACTGATTAATGTCAATTAGGAAAATTCTCCCTGCGCCAAATACCTTCGCAAGGAGCGTGTGCGTCATACCAGCTGGACCTGCTCCCAAAATTGCAACATCATCACCTTTATGGAAATTGCACTTTGCAAGTGCTTTTAGACAACACGCCACAGGCTCTATCAAAGACGCTTCATCATATGAAACATTATCTGGAAGCTTTATGAGACCACCTCTAGAAATATTCCATTCAGGAACCAGAATTTGTTCAGATAGCCCACAAGGATCTATATTACTGCTTTGATACCTATTGCACATCGTATAGTCTCCATGAAGACAATAATGGCATGAATAACATGGGACATGGTGGTGAATAAATACACGGTCGCCAGGAGCAAAACCGTTTACCTCCTTTCCTATTTGCATAATTTCACCTGCAATTTCATGTCCGAGCCTTGCAGAACTCATACCGTACTGACCATAAACTTTCTCCAAGTCGGATCCGCATAAGCCGCATGTACGCATTTTAACGATTAGATCTCCATCGCTTAGTTTTGGAGTCGGCACTTCGTCAACTAAAACCGAGTTTTGACCTTTAACAAAGACTGCCTTCATCAACCGTTCTTGTGGGTGCTTCTATAAAATATATGCTAAAGAGAGATCGCATTTGTCATATTTTGTTATTTTATGTTGAGTTACATTTAAAGATATTATCTTTACAAATCAAGAGCTGTTTACTAAACAATTTTCAAGTAGTTAGCTGCGATGTATCAGTTCTTATAAATCTGATTGAAGCATCTTAGAACTTCAACTTTTATTATATTACTAATCTCATATGTGTCTATAGTACTGCGTGTCATATTATTTAGAATATTTATGGGGTTTCTTTTTAAAAATTCTTTTACAACCGTCGCAGCAAAAGTAATAGGTTTTATTTTTGTGGTTATGTATTATTGCAAGCTTTTGGTCCATTTCAATACCGCAAACAGGGTCAACAGGCATCAATTCGAACATTTACATGTTTCTATTTATATTTATCCATCTGCTATAATATTCAATTTTTTTATAAAATCAAAATGTGAAAATATCTTGGAGTTTTTTCGGCCTTTCTTTATATATATAGTTATCAATGTATCAGGATGCAGTATAATCACGTATACAGAAATATCTAGGGTCAATCTATGGGGTTCTTATTTACTTACTCAATTAAGTCATATTAATGATTTAGAATAAATAACAAATATTAGTTATCAAATTGTTTGCTTACAGATCACTATTATACATCAAGTTCTGACCATCGCATATTTTCAAAAATTCTCTTAGTTATTCGTCAAAAGATATTGATATGACTTTTCTTATTGATCCAATAATATATGCTATTATTATGTCGTCGTATCCATCAATTGAAATCGTCTGCGGCAAATGCGGTTGTATAATCAATAAGATTATCAACTTAAAATCAATCAAAGATGTATTACGTTCATCTAACGGCAGATGTAACACCTGCGGTATTCAATTAAATGCTACAGAATTTACTGTTAAGACAGAAAAGCATTAAAAGAAATTATAGATCATTCCAATAGAAACGAAATAAAAAAGATAACTAATCCAAATGC
>JAJNBK010000150.1 GCA_021155845.1 Nitrososphaeraceae archaeon | reverse complement strand
TACCAATTTACCTTTTGATTCTCGAATAGAGATAATGAACCACGTAGTGAATAATAATTTGACTGTCAGACAGATAAGAGAGGTAAAGTCGTTTCTAAAGGAAGTTAATGGATCTGAATGTGATTCTATCCATCAGAAGGCTCTGTATAAATCACTTAGTATTACCAAAAAGACATCTTTAGCCCTCAAGATCACTCTTGCTCGATTAGATAACATAATTGAAGAAGCTCATAACACCATTGAACCTGAGCAAAGAACCGAAATAACCAATTTTTTGATGGGATTAAGATTAAAGGTGCATGCCATGATTGATGACACTATACGTTTCAAAAATTCAAGTCGTAGATCATTTAAGAACTGGTGACAAAAAACTATATACTGTTTTACATAGCGTCCTAGAATGTTGGAATCCATTCATTGATGAATTTCTTATATTCTTTGTCACTATGCATGAGAGAATGAAAAGATGGTTCTTTTATTGAAACAAAGTCATAAACAGCATATGATTGGATAATATCTCCAAAAAGATTTCTATATATATCACTTTCTTCATCAGCAGTTTCTTCTGTTATAAAAGCTTGGATACTTATCCAATCATATCCACCTCTGGTTCTTCCAGAGAAAATTACGAAAGGCGCATCAGCAAGATATTTTTTTAAGCAGTCTATTCTACTCCTGAGATGTTGGGATGTTTTGAACGTTACAAGCGCTACACGTATTACACGACGTTTGATCTTCTTTGTATCGATAGATATAGTGTATCCTGTTATTACTCCATTTTCTTCTAGTTTGGTAATTCTGGACTCTATTTCTTTCTCACTTATAGTGCATCCATGATCTTTTAGGAAATCCGAGATCTCTTTTGTATGTTGTTTAGAGTCGTTACTTAATGTAGACAGTATCAATTCGTCGACATCGTCGACCATCAGTACACCCATAGCAAATTTAGGTTATAGATATTTGTTTTCTATTTTTTGTTATATTATCGCCTATTCATAAGTTATTATAAGATAAACTGTTGCTGACTTTTGCATCATATATTTTACATTTTTGTTTATCTTTTTAATATACAGATAGGTGCTATTGTAATTGGTATTAGTATTGATATTATAATTTTGAGAATAAGTATGTATATTCTATTTGATAGATTGCGAATTATTAATATTATAATTTTTAAAAAATAATTCTATTATCTTGCTCCTCTTTCGATAACAATCATCATTAGCGATTATATAATATACCTGATACTAATCCGACAGTAGGACGTCTTGTAACAATATTGATGTTGGTAAAGTCCAATATGAGGTATGCTTGGTGTCAGGAAAACTTTTAATATTTATGCGGTTTATGCGGAGGTTGGCAGGTAAAGATCATTAGTATCAGTAGTTACTGCATGAACACAGGGGATATATTGGATACGTTGTTAGAATAATAATCATCATAACAGTAGCGTACCAGCGATGAAGAACAATGTAAAGCCCTGATATCTCACAAGAAGAATTCATTTCCTTATATTCATGAGTTAACTCATTCTGTTTTGATAAGTGGTTCTTTATAATATGCCGCAGACAATCTCATTTACTAGTTCTCTTCGCTAATTGGCAACATATGCAACATATCCAAAAAGAAGTGCGCTCTATAAAGATTATCTATTTCCCTATTGGTAAATGTGTTGAAAAATATTCTATTAATTGCATATAACAAATACTCTTGTTACCGCTATGCTAGTTTCGAAGCAATACTGCTTTCTAGTGGTTTTATAATTGCACTTTTATTAGATGTAATTAGGCATTTTACGGTTCTTAAGATACCTATTTTGATGTTTTTTGCTCCTCGGCAGATAACGCATCAATAGGTTCTCCAGTAGGCAATGGTGCATCTCTATCTACCCTATAATTGAATATCTCAGGATAATTCATATCGAGAATAACATTCCTTCCTGCTGCTATTATCTTAGATTTTGGAAAATCAAATCTATAGTCATAGTGACCAAAAACAACTATCTTATCATCTGTCTCCTTCATTATGTGTCCGACGTGTTCTTCGTCCTTTGTCCTAACGCCCTTGTTAAATAATGACTTTGGATATTTTTTCTCGTATGTAGCGAGGTCTATATTCTCTGGCAGAGTCCATGGATCTTGTGTTGACTTACCTGTTGGCAAAGGTTCTTGACGACTTACCTTGTACTTCTTTACTATCTCATATAGCTTGAGACCTATGAGAACATTCCCACCAACCTGCTGAATATCTGACTTTGGTATATCGTATCTGTCGTCTCCACCTCCAAATACTACAATCTTATCGGGAGTTTCTCTTATAACATGGCCTATGTGAGGGGAGTCTAATGCCTTTACACCTTTGTTGAAATATTTGCCAGATGTCACAAATTTTTATGACTTGTAATGCTAATATACTTTTTAATTCATTCTCTTGATTGTTGTCTCTTAGAGTTTAAACATATGGTTTCAAACAATACAAAAAGAGGAGTCATTTTTAAGTTATAACCAAGGATAATTAATTGCAGCAGCCGATGATCTTCTATTTCCTATGTATAGAGTTTTTGGTAGATTTGTATTAATTATTGATTCTTTCCTATTTCTATTTGTCAGAATAATAATAATGCATGTGAAAGCCATATGAATAACATGAATAACAGTGATTCATCATTAACTAATATGAGGGCATCGTCTTCTTCTGCCTGGGAAGAAATGGACGAATGGGGGCCTGAAAAGGTCTTGCATGTCTATGACCCTTACACAGGAATGAAAGGAGTTTTAGTAATTGACAATACATCCACAGGCCCAGGAAAAGGAGGAATAAGATTTGCTGAAAGTAAATTATTACTCACTAGAGATAGAGGCACTAGTAGCGATAGTACTCAGCAAACTGGAATGCCGCCACCAGTACAAGTATAATGATGTCTTTTTTAAGGAATCATCATTATTATGTTTACTTGCTCTTAAACGTTAGATTAAATTTTATTGGAATTTTAATTTTGACTATATTACCAATTAGATATTCTGATTATGCAATAGCAATACCAGCTTCTCAACAAGAAGAAATAGAACCAACCACGTGAAGGAATAGAAGAAGCACATGAGGATGAATCGAGCACGGCAGACGAAGAAGAATAAGGGGAGTGGCAGCGAAGACAACCGTACCAGTGAAAAAGTAGCAATATCAGACCCGATTAAATCCTTTTAGTCCTTTCCGGCTGTCAGATTTCTGATACTCTGGAATTCTCTCTCTGCAGTCAAACATAGTTAGATGGTAACATGTAGATACTAATCCTTATCGTTTAATAATCACGTACATGGCTAATCCTTATTATCAGGTAACCAAACCTACTATATTGTCAATAATAATAACCTAATCCGGCCTATATCCCTGTTTTCCTTGCCGATAATGCAATGTCATTACATACATTCTGGTTTACCGTAAGTAAGTATATTTATTACAATACAATACACTTTTTGTGTGTATTCAATTTCAAAATATGTAACTGCTCCTTCTTCTCCTTGCATTAATTTATTATAATCAATTGAAACTGAAGATGTTTGATACAGCTCTGTCAATAAATTGTTCAATTCTGTGAATAGTTCCATCTTTCTTTTATGCATATCTTCGAATTGAGGAAATTCCTGCTCTACCATCGACGCTTTTATCCCTAGATCTGCAAGAAGGTTCTGATCTTCAAATAATTTTGACAGTAATTCCTCAAATCCCATTTCTACATACCCAATCTTTTCCAACTCCTTCTGAACTATTTCGTTACCTCTGTTGGCCATAGACTGGAAAGTATTTGTTGCATTGTCTGCGAGATGAGATAATTCTTTTTGAATTTCAATAACCCGTTTATCAACCTTGTATGAGTTCGAGACGCCTGTCGTAACCCATCCCTTAAGTGATTCAATCAATTGTTGATAAAATATCATTACTTTTTGCTTTTCAAAGGTATCAGATTGAACTATACTGCCATCTCCTAACATTACATTCGCTTTTTTCATTGTGATCCGTGGTTTTAACGCTTTTAGATAAGCCTCTCTAATGCTTTCAAAAGCAGCATTTACTTCTCTAATAAAATAATCATCACCTTCAAGAGGTAGCCGCATTATATTCTACCTTAGAATTATGACTCAGATAAATATTGGCAATTTTAAATACAACCAAGATATAGCAATATCATACTTAATGGGCATAAAACTCAGTTGATGATATAAAAAACCTATTGAAGACATTATGCATTTCTCTAACAAAAATACAGTTCGCATTTTACAAAAAATAAATAATCATTTCGTCCTCGGTATCAATAGCGGTATTGATGAAGGCGAAAAAACATAATTGTACAATTATGATCATGATAAAAGTCTCCTATTGATATTCTGTTATTGTATGAGCATATCTGCAAAACCTCTTTAACTGATCAGAATAAAATTACAATCAAATAAGATGTTTATTCTGTTCTTCATTTAGGAATGAAAATGAAAATGAAAATGAAATTTAAGGAAGAAAATATGGTATTGAAGAAGATTGAAAGTACGCTAATAAAAAGACAGGTCAGCTTTACAGACTCTACACACTACAAGATTTATGGTGATATTATCATCTAATACATTCAAAACTAAGAAGTTGAAATGTTGTCTGATTATATTAGATTAAGATAGTAAATTAACAAATTGTATTAGTAAAGACTAAAATACTGTCCACTATAACCTTTGATACAATGCCAACTGCATATATTTTGGTTAATTGCACTTTAGGATCAGAAGAGAATATTATAAGTGAAATTGCAAAATTACATGATGTAAAAGAGGTGAGAGGAACATATGGTGTTCATGATATCTTTGTCAAAGTGAAATCAGATAATACAGAGACGATGAATCATGCTATAACAAATAAAATAAGAAAAATATCGGGAATAACCTCTACAGTTACGTTAGTAGTCATAGAAGAACAAGGTGGAAAGGAGATTATTTAATTTTTTTTTCTGTTGATGATTTCTCTCTATCTTCTTTTTTTATCTCCTTTATCTCATAAACAATAAGAGTTGTAGTTGTGATAACTGTCATCCATCCGGCTATTCCAATTATAAGGTAATGTTCATACACAGCAATCAACAGAGCAATGCTAGAAATTGCCGCTCCTATCCACCAGATAATAATTAGAATCTGAAGATTTATACGAATCATATTATATTATTTTTAACCTCTAATATCCTCATCAAAGCCTTTTAGTTGTCTTAAAGTCTTTCCACATCTAGAGCATGTATTAAATTCCTCAAAATTAAAGTCATTATATTTTCTGAAGGAAAATGAGTCAGAGTGATTGCAGAATTTCCGCCGTAAGGTCTGTATAATTATATTGATAATAATTGTCATAATAGATATTTTTACTATTTTAGGTTATATTTTCTAATGTTTCGATAGGTTATAAAATTTTTGTGTTATATAATATATGCCGTCGGTGAGATTTGAGCTCACGACAGCTCGGTCTTCAGCTTCACTCCCGATAGATCAGGTCGAGTGCTCTCCCAGGCTGAGCTACGACGGCACATGTGTAACGTAGTTGAATAATTCCTATATATTCTTGTCTTATGAAACAAACGAATTATATACTGAAAATTTAGTTATTATCTGATAAGTATACTAGTTAGAATAAGTTTAAGGTAATTATCATACTTAAGGTAAATAAGCGTAGAAATATTTTTTATCATAACTACTTATGAATAACATGGTGCACACAGAATCAGATCCTATTGTTGAAAGTCCGGAAGAGAGAAAAAAGCGTTTTCTTTTGGAGTTTGAAAGGCCTTTCAAATGCGAAAAATGCAACGAACGATTCAAGAAAAAAAAATACTTGAGAGAGCACAAATCTGATGTCCACTCTTATTAAATATATATATAATAAAGTCGGATATTAGGTGTGATTGAATTTTAATATACATTTTAATACTGCTTGTATTAACGACCTTTTTCATCATATGCAAATCTAATATAATTCAATTCTTTCGCTAATAATATTATTCTATGTTGATACAGTACTAATATAACAAAATAGCTATTTTTAAATGATCTGCTATTCAGTATGGAATATGAAAATATATACCAGAACAGGGGATAAAGGTGAAACCGGTCTTATTGGGGGCAAGCGTGTATCAAAAAATGATCCAAGAATAGTTGCTTATGGCTGTGTAGACGAATTAAATTCAAATATTGGATTAGTTATCGCACTCTTAAAGAATAGAAATCTCTTTTCAGATCTAGTAGATATTCTTACACTGATTCAAAATGAATTGTTTATTGTTGGCTCGGATTTAGCAGATCCTAACTATTCTTTAGAAAATAAATACGAAACACCACGTGTCCAGGAAAAAATGGCATTACATTTAGAATCTATCATAGATAGATTTGAAAAAGAACTTAAACCAATTACATTTTTCATATTACCTGGTGGGAGTATAGAAGCTTCATCTGTTCATATAACTAGAAGTATTGCTAGAAGAACAGAGACTGCTGTTGCCATGCTATCAAAAGATCAGACTATAAATCCTGCCATTCTAATCTACCTGAATAGACTATCAGACTTTATGTTTATAGCAGCTAGGTTACTAAACAAACGTCTTGGAATCGAGGATGTGGCTTGGAAGTCTTCATTGTAAAGTAACGTAAGTTTTTATGGAATAATTTTATCACTACTACCTCTAAAAATAATATGGAATCCTTATTATTATTTCAATGATTGCTAGAAAATTGTTAAAATCTTTCTTAATGCAAGACGCCCAGCTAATACTACTAGTCATTTATCATAATAGTAATTTGTCTTTCAGATAATATCTAAGTATTTGACTATCTCAATGTTAAATTTATAACCCATTAGTATAGTTGACCAATAATTATCCTTTGCTCAGTCATCTTTCATATGATATAAGAAAGGAAATGAAATTTGAGGGCTGACATAGCCAAGAAACCTATTACTTTCTCAACTTAATGAAGACAATAGCAACACCACATATATATCGAGTATGTACAAGAATATATGGGGTAGAAATCAACAACTATTTCGCTTTACTATTCATCTAATATCTGCTAATCAAAAGCTTCACTTACTTATGCATTCACTTTTTGCATCAAGTTGTTTATTATTCTGAACTGAAATATTAAAAATACTTTGCAAGTATTTCATCGATTTGATTCTTGACTTTTTCATCTAGCAGCTTATTTTCTTTTTCTTCCGTACTTATATCACCAATTTTTTGTATATTAGTTATTGCTTTATCAAATTCTGCCAATCCTATGCTTGCCTTCGCCAATCTATTTGCAAGAAAGAATAAAGAGGACAACATATAGTTGACCTTATCACT